>CALWLO010000055.1 GCA_944381545.1 uncultured Acetatifactor sp.
GCTCTGTTTATATGAGGTAACAAGTTAGAAAAAGCCCGAAAAATCAATGATTTTAGGCTTGACATTATAGGAAGGGAAACAGATGGGCAGAAAAGCGGCGATAGTTGTGTGTTTATTAAGCCTTGCTCTTGTGGGCTGCGGGGAGGCTTCCCCGCAGCCTGCAGAAAATACAATTTCAGATTTGGATAATACCGGCGAAGTGGAAGGCGGGACAAATGAAACAGAGGCCGGGACAGGCGAGCCGGAGGAAATAATCCTTGCGGTGAATGATCCGAGCAGATTTGAAAGCGTTGCCGAAGCATTTGAAGAGAGATATTCCCAGTATCAAATTACCATACTTTCTCCCGGGAGCAGTGGAGACCCGTCGCAATTCCACCAGGATATCAAAGCTGCAGTGGAAAGCGGGCAGGGTCCGGATATTCTGGATGATTCATATGTGGATGCCCTTGACTATGCCCAGGCGGGCTATATTCAGCCCTGGGGAGAGATCTTTGATGCGTCCGAGCAGGAGGATTTTCTGCCGGGTATTCTGGATACGGGACGGATAGAGGGAATTCTTTACGGAGTTCCTTACATGCAGTTCAAAGGGGTACTGATTACCACCCAAAGCCGCATCGGAAGCGCAGAGGACTGGAACCAAGAACAGATGATGCAGCTGGTAGAAAACAGCGGAGCGGAACGGCTGGCGTCACGATTGGCCGGATCTGCTATTATTGATAATTGTGCTTTAATCGATAAAACGGATAATCCCTATATTGACTGGCAGAAGGGAACCTGTGATTTTACGGGAGAAAATTTCGCAAAGCTATTGCGTTTTGCCAGGGAATATGGCGATCCGGAATATGTTGTGCTGAATGAGGTGCGCTGCCGCCGTGTCAGAAAAGGTGAGGACTTTGCGGAGCAGGGGCTGAGGTGTCTGGAGGATATGAGCCTGTATGATGCAGTCCTGGACGGGGAAACTGTGTACATGGGGTACCCCACTGGCACAGGCGCCAAAATCATCATCAGCACATCAATGCTCTTTTGTAATGGCGCATCGGAGAAAAAGGCCGGAGCAACGGAATTTCTGCGGTTTCTTCTTTCCGAGGAGCAGCAGAATCAGATGATAGAGAGGATGGTAGCGGATCAATACACAGATGTAACCTGCAGTTCGGTTCGAATCGATACCATAGAGCATTGTCTGGAATTGGAGCGGCAGAAGAACCAGGAGCCCACAAATATTTTTTATGAAATTAATCAGATCTATTATTACAGGAACGGCATTACCGAGAAACAGGAGCAGCAGTTCCGGGAGATACAGTTCCCCGAGCAAGGGGAATACAGTTATCGGGATCTGTATACGGATGCACTTTCTGGCTATGTGTGGGATATACTGTCGGAGTATATGGGGGGAACTCTGACTGAGGAGGAAGCGGCAGAGCAGATGCAGTTCCGTGTGGAAAGCTTCTTTGCGGAATTAAAGACTTTGAAGCTGCAGCAGTAGAGAGAGGAATGTTATGAAAAGACGGATGTGGGGATGCGTTCTGGTGATCCTGATATTGTGCGGCTGCAGCCGGGAACCGGCGGTGGCTGATGGGGAGGAGAATCAGACCGTGACGGAGGTGCAGACAGCAGAAGAAATCCGAGAAAAGCAGGAAATCGTATTGGTGGCTACGGATCAGATTGAAAATATGCTGGCGGGGTTTATCACAGAATATAATCAGCAGAGCGAAAATTACTATATTACCTATGAAGATTTATTTGACCAGGCGGCCGGATATGATTCCATGGTAACCCGGCTGAATGCCCGGTTGGTATCAGGAAACTGTCCGGATCTGGTGATCATTAATTATAATTTTTTTCAAACTTATCTGGAGGCGGAGGCGCTGGAGGATCTAACGCCCTATTTGCTGCAGAGCCAGGTGATCGACAGGGAGGATTATCTGGATAAAATCATAGCCCCTTTTGAAAAGGAGGATGGACTTTATGGAATTCCCCGCAGCTTTCTGCTGCAGACATTACTGGTAAGGAGCATGCAGGAACCGGAAAGTCAGGGCTGGAGTATCGAAGAGTTCCTGGAGTATCTGGAAACCCATCCGGAGACTGCTTTTGAGTGGGAGAGAAGTTCCTTTGAAGTACTGAAGTATTGTCTGCAGTATGGGATAGACGCATATGTGGATTATGAGACCGGAGAATGTTTTTTTGACGGAGAAGAATTTGCTGCGCTGCTGCGCCGTATAAAGGAGCTGAGTAAGGAGGATGCAGAGCTGGTGCAGATTCGACAGGAATCTGCAGAAAATGGAGGAATTCTGTTAATGGAGTCCATCATTGGTTCCTTTATGGACATTGACAGGATGGAGATTCGGTACGAGGGTAATGTGACACATATGGGATATCCCAGCATAGATGGGACATTGCAGTGCAGGCTGTTGCCCCAATATGCTATCGGTTTATGTGCAAACGGAAAAAATAAGGAGGCCGCATGGGATATCGCAGAGCAGTATCTGAAGTATCAGTTTGATTTGTATGATTTTCCGGCTGAGAGGGAAGCGTTTGAGGCGACCCTTTCGAAAAAGACTACTGTACAGTATACTACCGGTGAAGATGGCAGTGAGATCGAGCTGCCGGTGGAATACTACTATGGAGAACCGATCTATGCATTGACTCAGGAGCAGGCGGCAACGATGCTTGAGGCGGTGGAGGCGGCAACAGTGGATGATGTGGTCAGAGAGGATATTCGGGATTTTGTACTGGAAGAAGCAGTAGAATACTTCTGGGATCGAAAAACACTGGAGGAGGTACAGCAGACGATCCAGAGCCGGGTACAGCTGTACCTGGCGGAACGCCGGTGACAAATATTGGAAGATGAAATGGAACAGATAAGCAGAGGGATTAGTTCAACAGAAGAGAAATAACGGGCCAGATTGCTCAGGCAGAGTTCTGACCCGTTATTGTATTTGAATTATTGCTTGCTGTCCTCGATACTCTGGTGCAGAGAAGCAAACAACTCGTTATAACGCAGCGGATGCCCGTCGAAGCGGGTGATACCGACATGAAGGCTCAAGGGGATCGTTTTGTCCTCATAGGTAAAGGTTTGGCCGTTCATAGCCAGGATTCGGTCTGCGGTCTGCCGGGCATGGGCAGGGTCTTCGCTGGCGGTCAGCATGGCAAATTCATCCCCGCCGATGCGGAAGATCAGATCCTCGGGCCCACTGCACTGTTCCATGCGGTGAGCCGTCTCCGCAATGGCCAGATCCCCTGCCTTGCGGGAAATTTCATTGATGGGTATCAGAGACTTGATGTCACAGCACACAAAATAGCAGCTGCGGCGTTCCATAAACAGATCATACAGTTCACTGATGTCTACATTTCTTTTCCAACTCATATTCTTGCCTCCATAATCATACTCTCCAGGCGGATTCAGCCTTGGGCAAAGGTCTGCAAAGGACCGCTGCTGGCGGTAAGCAGACGGACTACAGTTCCACATGGCTTCAAAGGCTCTGGTAAAGGCCTCATTGCTCTGATAGCAGTAGCGCAGCGCAATATCCAGAATGCTGTCCTGGGGCCGGTCCCGCAGATCCCGGGCTGCACGGGTCAGCCGCCGCTTGATGATGTACTCCTTGACGGAATAATGGGCCACATGCCGGAACAGCTTCTGCAGGCTGGAGGGCGAGCAGTAGCAGGCCCGGGCCACATCCTCTGCAGTAATGTTCTCACTTAAGTTTTCTTCCATATAACATAAGGCCAGATTCAGCAGAGCCAGATTATCCATAAACCATGTTCCTTTCTGATCAGAAGCGTGCGCCGGGGCGCACAGCAGCATAATATAAATCGTTTCGACGTCGTATCTTAAGAATAGCATAAAATTATAAATCAATCTTGATATTTTCCGTTTTTGTTTTCTGTTGAAGAAAAAGATTTAGCGTTTTCGGAAAGAAGCAGAAGTAAAGTAATTATCATAATTATATGGGTAACATGAATTTGCTTGTTATACAGGTTATGAGAAGAGCGCCTGTACATGAGCAAAGTTAGCTGCGAAGCAGATGGAAAGCGCCGCAGGCTGAACTGTTGCCACATACAATAAAATAATGAAATAATAATACCGTTATTATTTACAGGATTAAAAAGAGATGATATACTATAGATACAGCATTAAAATAAGCGCTAAAATACAATATGCAGTAGAAAGGATGAAGAAACATGAGAAAGAGAATTCTGACAGTAGTCTTGACAGCAGGTCTGTTATGCAGCAGTATTGCGGTGCAGGCAGCAGGAAATGCGGAGACGAGAACGGCGCATTTGTTGGCAATGAGGGAATATACTACACGTACGGTAACCGGGCAACACGAATATATGAGCCGTGTCGGAATATTTAAAACCTGTGAAATCTATGATGTATATAAGGTGACGGAACAGTACTGTGCTTTATGTGGGGAGATTATCAGTAGATCAGTTGAAAAGATAGAAACTGGTAAGCATTCTGTTCCGGATCATTACTAAAGAAAAGACATATGCTGACATATCAGGCGGAATTGGCTTCGTGTGTCAGCATAATTTGTTACAGGAAGTAGTGCAGTAAGGGAGATTCATAACATGAGAAAGAGCATGATAACCATAGTAACGATTCTGTCAGCAGTGTTCCTGGCAGCTTGCGGAGCAGCAAAAAGTGCTGGCGGAAGTGATACACAGGAGTCGGTACCGTTTGCTGCCGGGGGGCTGCTGGCAGAGCAGGATACGGTAGTGGAGGAGGAAGAACGGGCTGACCGCAGTGATTTTGACTGGCATACTGATCAATGGAATAATGGCGGGGGGAGCAGGACGGGATATCCTCTGTATGTGACAGAATACATCGGTGATCTGAATTATGAGCCGGAGTATGCATATGATTGGCGGATGGCAGAATATCGGACTTGGGGACACAATTTCTATGCATTTGAAACCTTTGACATAGAGCAGGGAGAAGCACAGGAACTGCATTATTGTCTGAGCTGCTTTGAGGGGATGACGGGTGAAATCCGACATCAGGAGATTATCCTGCCCCGGGTGACGGAGTATACGGGGGAGAAGCAGCTGGTTATCACCTATGATATTCTGGATGAAGAGCGCTATGTACTTTTTTACGGCATCTGGAAGGATGCAGTGATGCAGGCCTATCTGGCGATACAGCAGTCTGTGGAAGGCGAGACACTGTCCGTGACGGATCTGTATCCGGCGATGTGCGCTGCAGGTATGAATCTGAATGATTATCGGGGCTTTGACAAAATATATGCCGATGCGGGGGGATTTTATTGTCTTCTGCCCGGGGAATCGGAAAGTGAGTTTGCAGCAATCAGTATGGAGGGGGAATTGATCTGTCATCTGGATCAGGAGAATCCGGCCAAAGATGTGGTGTATACATATGGAATGAAGGGACCTGCAGGAGAAAATATTTTCATTCGGGCGGAGAGAGCCGGGGAAGACTTGAGACAGCTGATGGTGTTTGACGGGGAACAGCTGGAATTTCAGATATTGCTGACGCAGGAGTCTGCGTGGGAGTGGGATATCTATGGGGGAAAGGCATTGACAGAGGACGGGTATCTGTATTATCTGGATTCCTATGGAAGGCTCTGCCGCTGGGATCTGTACCAGGGAGTCAGAAGGATCCGGGCGAATTATCTTTCCCTGGGGATTGGAGACAATGAACAGCTTGTACGGATGATAACAGGAGCGGACGGTTTGCCGCTGTTGCTGGATTACAGTCAGGAGGAGGCGATAATTTTCAGACTTGGCAGGGAAGAGGTACTGCCGCAGGAGGGGATCCGTCTTGTGAGTCTGGTGCCGAATTCCGGCGATATGACCTCCTACATTGCTTCCGGCATAGCAGCCTATTCCCAGCGAAACCGGCACCATCCTCTGTTAATGGAGCAGAGTATAGGAGAAGAGGACTATGCGGACTTTCGCAACCGTAAGCTGGCTGAGCTGGTAGGCGGTGAGGGAGCGGATCTTTACTATGTATCCCGGGATGATATGCGGATGCTGTATGAAAAAGGAGTGGCAGCGGATCTGACGGAAGTGATCCCATTATCCTTGAAAAATCAGATTTTTGAAGGCGTGCTGGCTTGTGGAACGGTGAACGGAAATCTGATAGGCATTGCACCTGAAGCCAGCGTCTCTACACTTCTGGTTTCTGATAAGCTGTGGTCAGGGAATACCTGGAATTGGGAGGAGGCGCTGGAAGTGTTGGATTCCCAACCGGAGGCGGTTCAATTCATGGCAAGCACTCTCTATACGTATGCTTCGCCGGATTATGTGCTGGAATTGCTGCTGCAGGATCTGTCTCATTCTCCCTTTTTGGATCCGGAAACGGGCAGATGTGACTTTGATAATCCTCTGTTTGTCATGCTTCTGGAAACGGCAAAGGATTGCAGCGGTACCCGGGAAGAGGAGGAGCGTGACCGGATGCTGCAGGATGGCAGAATCCTTGGGGCAGTGCTGGATACTGATGGTTTGCAGGCATTCAGCCGTGAGATGTCCATGCTGGGCGAGGACTTTCATCCGGTGGGATTTCCTACTCAGGGAGAGAGCGGCTGCTACTGGAATGTGGAATATTATATTGTGGTCAATCGGGAGACGGCATACATGGAGGAGATAACGGAATTTATTGAACTGCTGTTTCAGGAAAAAAGGCAGATGACATCAAGGCAGGCCGTGTTGAAAAATCTGATTGCCTCCCGGCTGATCTGGGCGGACTGGGGGGAAAAACCGCATTGGGAATACAATCTGGGCGGAGGCAGCTATGATTATCTGTGTACTAAGGCGGACGGAACCCCATGGCTGGAGGAGTATCAGGAGCTATTGGATCAGTGTATTCCCCGGGAAGCGGGATATGATAATATTGTGAAAATCATTCAGGAGGAGGCTGCCAGCTATTTTGACGGAACAAAGGATGTGGCTGACGTGGTGGATATCATTCAGAATCGGGTACAAATCTACATAAATGAGCAGCAATGAGAGATTAAAGGGGGTTGATATTTTCCCCTTTTTCTATTACACTGAAAAAGGATATAGGGGCGATATATGGACAGAAATCAGAACGGAGAGTGAAAGTTGACAGAGCGTCAGGCAGCGGAGGAACAACTGAAGATCAGGGAGCTGGCGGAGCAGGTACTGACGCTGGCCCGGGACAATATTCTGGTGTCCCTGCGCTTTCTGGATGTGGCGCTGCTGCAGCTTCAGTGGCAGGAAAAGGGATCCATAGGCTGTCTGGCCACCAATGGTGCCAGTGTCCAATATGACGCCTGGTATATCCTGAAGCTGTACCGGCAGGATCCCCGGCTGGTGACCCGCAGCATGCTGCATCTGCTGCTGCACTGTATTTTTTACCACAGCTTTGCCTATGATAAGGTGGAGCGGGAGCTGTGGGATCTGGCTGCGGATCTGGCAGTGGAAAGCGTCATCATCGAGATGGGACTGCCCATGGCGACAGTGGATACCGACGGGGAGGCAGCAGGGAAGCTGCGGATCTGGCGGGAGGATGTGGGCGCTCTGACGGCGGAGCGGATCTACAAATATATGCGGCTGAACCCCATCACGTCCCGGGAGCACCAGGAGCTGATCCGGCTGTTTTACCGGGACAGTCACGAGTTGTGGCGGCCGGCACAGGAGATCCAGATGACGCCCCAGCAGTGGAAAAAGATCAGTGAGCGTGTGAAAGCGGATCTGAAAGCCTTTACCAGAAACCGGACCAACACGGCGGGACTGGAAAAGAACCTGGCGGAGGCCACCCGGGATCGGTATGATTACAGCGCTATCCTGCGGCGTTTTACCGTCATGGGCGAGGACATGTCGGTCAATGATGAGGAGTTTGACTATATTTATTATACCTATGGGCTGGAGCATTATGGGAATATGCCCCTGATCGAGCCTCTGGAATATAAGGATGCCAAAAAGGTAAAGGAGTTCGTCATTGCCCTGGATACCTCTGCGTCCTGCCGGGGACCGGTGGTGAAGTCGTTTCTGAATAAGACCTATTCCTTATTGAAAGGATCGGAGAATTTTTTCACGAAAATCAATGTCCACATTATCCAGTGCGACAATGAGGTGCAGAGTGATACGAAGATCACCTGTGATGAAGATTTTCAGAAATTTCTGGCTCACGGCAGGCTCCAGGGCTTCGGGGCTACGGATTTTCGGCCGGTCTTTACCTATGTGGACAGTCTGCTGGAGCAGGGAGAGTTTGAGAACCTGAAAGGGCTGATCTACTTTACCGACGGCTATGGGATCTACCCGGAGCGGATGCCGGGCTACGATGTGATCTTTGCTTTTCTGGAGGAGGATGAGATGCGCCAGCCGGTGCCGCCCTGGAGTATGAAGGTTGTGATCGAGGACGATGTATAGAGGGATGTGTGACGGCTATGAATATCAGACAGGCTAAGGAATATATCAAAAATTCCGTGAATATTTACTTAAAAAAAGACGAGTTCGGGGAGTACTGCATCCCTGTGGTGCGCCAGCGTCCTATTTTTCTGCTGGGGGCGCCGGGGATCGGCAAGACAGCCATCATGGAGCAGATTGCTCAGGAAATGGGGATTGCGCTGGTGTCCTATTCCATGACCCACCATACCCGCCAGTCGGCTTTGGGACTTCCCTTTATCGCCCATAAGGTGTACGGCGGACAAGAGTATGATATCTCGGAATATACCATGAGTGAGATCATTGCCGCTGTGTATGAGACTATGGAGGAGAGCGGTATACGGGAGGGAATCCTCTTTTTGGATGAGATTAACTGTGTGTCCGAAACTCTTGCGCCCGCCATGCTGCAGTTTTTGCAGTACAAGGTCTTCGGGCGGCATCAGGTGCCGGAGGGCTGGGTTATTGTTACGGCGGGCAACCCGCCGGAGTACAACAAATCCGTCCGTGAGTTTGACGTGGTGACCATGGACCGGCTGAAGGTGATGGAGGTGGAGGCGGATTACCGCACCTGGAAAGAGTATGCTCTGGAGCGCCATCTGCATCCTGCGGTGTTGAATTTTCTGGATCTGAAAAAGGAATATTTTTATCATATGGAGTTCACGCCCAAGGGACGCAGTTATGTAACGGCCCGGGGCTGGGAGGATTTGTCGGAAATCCTGTATCATTATGAGGAGGAGGGATTGACTGCGGATGAAACCCTGGTGGGTCAGTATATTCGCAATGAGCGGATTGTCCGGGAATTTACCGCCTACTATGACCTGTATCAGAAATACCAAAAGGACTATCGGATTCAGGAGATTCTTGAGGGCAGGCCGCCTGTGCAGGCTATTGCCAGGGCAAAGGAGGCGGCTTTCGATGAACGGCTGTCTCTGGTAGGTATGCTGCTGGATCGGATGCTGGCAGATATGCAGGAGGTTATGGAGCAGGCAGCCTGGCTGACGGACACCCGCATGCTGCTGCTGGCGGTGAAGAATATGGCGGGCAAGGAGGTCAGGCCCCAGCAGGTGGCCGCCTTTATGGAGCAGCTGGCGGAACAGAAGCGCAGGCAGATGTTTTCCCAGGAAAGAGCCGGAGCCCTGTCCAAGGAGGAGCGGAGGAAATACAAAAAGCTCCTGCAGTTTTTAGAGCAGACCCAAAAGGCGGTAATGACCGGGGAGGATACCACAGGGATATCCTGGGCGGGAAGTCCGGAATATGATGGGGAAAAGGCATTTGATCTGGTAAAAGGCAGATATGAAAAAGCCGTAGCCGGCATGAAGCAGGAAACAGAGCGTGTACAAGCCAGACTCCATCATTTGTTTGTATTCATGGAGGAAGCCTTTGCGGAGGGCAATGAGATGCTGATCCTGGTGACGGAGCTGACGGTGAGCAGCGCCGGCGCCGGCTTTATTGCTGCTTTCGGCAGTCCGGATTATCAACGGCACAGTCAGGAACTGATGCTCAGTGAGCGGCAGAGCGAGATTCAGGGACAGATTGCACAGCTGAAGCTCTGAGGGTATTTTATCTGAGAGATAACGTTTCTATTTGAGCAGTATCGCAAGCGGGGCTTGCGATATGCAGGGGGATTATAGCGAGGAAAGAATGAAGGAGTTTGTATTAGATATCGGTGATGATCAACTGAAATACAGGTTAATACCGGAGGGGATTGGCATTACCGGTTATCAGGGATTTTCCTGGGCTGTGGAGGTGCCGGAGCAGATCGGAGGACAGCCGGTAGCGGCAGTAGAACGGAAAGCCTTTTTGAGTCAGAAAAATTTGCGGGAAATTTGTCTGCCGGCCAGTGTGCAGAGTATCGGGGACTGGGCCTTTGCCTACTGCAGCAATCTGGAGCGGATAACCATACCGGGGAACTGCAGAAGTCTGGGAAAAGCTTTATTTTTAGATTGTCAGCGGCTGGAGTATATCTCAGGCATCTGCCGAAGCAGAGAAGCGCAGGAAGAGATGCGGGAGGCCTGGCCCCGGGAGACCGGCAGGCTGCTGGCAGCAGCCGTGACACAGCTGGAAGCCTATTATCTGCTGGAACCGGCATCGGTGGGCAGCCCGGAATGGCTGCGCAAGTGGGATGTGCGCCTGGAGGCAGTGATGAATGCCGAGGATCAGGAGGGGTATTCGAAGCAGATTCTCTGCGGCGAGGAGGATTACGGCAGTACGGATCTGAATGCTTTTCTGCAGGCAAAACGTCAAAAGAAGGTACGTTTGGCCATGCTGAGACTGCTGTGCGATGAAAGACTTTCCGTGAAAATGCGCAAGCAGCTGGTACATTATCTGACAGCCCATACCCAGGGCTGCGAGAGTGAAGAAAGCTGGCAGGTAATGCTGGCAGAGGGGGAGGCTCATCCGGAATATGTACGGCTTTTTTTACAGCTGGGCTGTGTAAGCCGGGCCAATATCGGCGCCATGCTGGGACAGATGGGGGAGGATCAGCCACAGATGAGGGCAGCTTTCCTGCGGTATCAGCAGGAGAAGCTGGGATATGCTGATTTTTTTGCAGAGCTTTCCCTATAGAGTAAGTTTGGATATTGCACATCCCAATACGTATTGGTGCGGTATCGCGGGTAAAACCTGCGATATGCATGAGGAGGAAAAGGTGGAAATGCCAGGGCGTAATGCATGATATATACCCTGTCAGAATAATAGAAATAAGAAAGGGAGATCGGTATGACATTAGCAGAAGCAAAACAGAAGCTGGCCAAGTATGGTCAGGAGCATGTATTAAAGTATTACGAGGAGCTGGATCCGGCGGGGCAGGAGGCATTGCTTAGACAGATTGCAGAGACGGATATGAGCATTTTGAGTTCCTGCCATCACAAGGAGGAGCTTACGCAGAAAGGAAAGATCACTCCTCTGGCCGCCATGGAGCTGGAGGAAATTGAAGCTAACAGGGAAAGCTTTACCGCCACGGGCCTTGAAGCTCTCCGAAACGGCAAAGTCGGCGCAGTGCTTTTGGCAGGAGGTATGGGCACCCGCCTGGGATCGGAGCATCCCAAATGCATGTACAATGTGGGCGTGACCCGGGAATTGTACATTTTTGAATGTCTGGTAAACAATATGATGGATGTGGTAACGCAGAGTGGCTGCTGGTTCCATCTTTTTGTCATGACCAGCGATAAGAACAACGACATTACGATCCGCTTTATGCAGGAGAAGAATTTCTTTGGCTACAATCCCGAGTACGTGCATTTCTTTAAACAGGAGATGGCTGCGGCAACGGACTATGAGGGCAGGATCTATCTGGAAGAGAAAGGAAAACTGGCTACTTCCCCCAATGGCAACGGCGGCTGGTTTATTTCGATGAAGAATGCCGGTCTCCTGGATCTGGTGAAAAAGGAAGGCATCGAGTGGATCAATGTATTTGCGGTGGACAATGTGCTGCAGAGGATTGCGGATCCCTGCTTTATCGGTGCAACGATCCAGAGAGGGTGCACAGTAGGCGCCAAGGTAGTGCGTAAGAATGCGCCGGATGAGAAGGTGGGCGTAATGTGCCTGGAGGACGGCAGGCCTTCCATCGTGGAGTACTATGATCTGACAGAGGAGCTGATGAATGCCAGGGATGAGAAGGGCAATCCTGCGTATAACTTCGGTGTCATCCTGAACTACCTGTTCCAGGTGTCAGCGTTGGAAAAGCTGCTTGACGGCAATATGCCGCTGCATATCGTAGAGAAAAAGATCCCTTATCTGGATGAAAAGGGCGAGCTGGTGAAGCCCCAGGAGCCCAATGGTTATAAGTATGAGAGTCTGGTATTGGATATGATCCACCAGCTGGACAGCTGCCTGCCCTATGAGGTAGTCAGAAACAAAGAATTTGCACCGATTAAGAATAAGACAGGTATTGACTCGGTGGAAAGTGCAAGAGCGCTGCTTCAGGAAAATGGTGTGGAACTGTAAACCTTGGAATGATAAAGAGGAGAAGAAAGCATATGAAAATATTGGTAACAGGCGGTGCCGGATATATAGGCAGCCATACTGTGGTAGAGCTGCAGAATGCGGGATATGACGCTGTGGTGGTGGATAACCTGAGCAAC
>CALWLO010000056.1 GCA_944381545.1 uncultured Acetatifactor sp.
AGTGAAAACAGGTTTTTTATTTTCTCTGTTTTTCACAAAAAGTCACATGGACTCTATCAGGGGTTCTGAATAGTTACTAAACGGGTAATAAAAGCAGGCCCATAAAAAGTATCGCAAATTTTCAGCTTATAAGCTGCAGAGACACGCTATAAGGATGCAATATCCACCAGGGACAGCTCCTTGCTGGCGTTCTCCAGGCTGGTCAACAGCGCTCTGGCCGTATCCAGTGAGGTGATGCAGTTTACCCCGGTCTCAATGGCCGTCCGGCGGATCAGGAAGCCGTCCCGGTGTTTATCCCGGCCCTGGGTGGGGGTATCGATCACCAGATCTATCTTGTGTCCCAGGATCAGATCCATGACGGTGGGCGACTCCTGGGAGATCTTATTTACCTTCCGGGCCTTGACTCCGGCCTCATTCAGCGCCGCCGCCGTGCTTCTGGTGGCATAGATCGTATAGCCCAGCTTTTCAAAGCGGCGGCCGATCTCGATGGCCTCCCCTTTGTCCGCATCCTTTACCGTGATAATCATATTTTTATGCTTTGGCAGATCAATTCCCGCTCCCAGAAAGGCCTTATACAGGGCCTCATGGAAGGTATCCGCCACGCCCAGGCACTCGCCGGTGGACTTCATCTCCGGCCCCAGGCTGATCTCTGCCCCCCGGATCTTCTCAAAGGAGAACACCGGCATCTTGATGGCATAATACTCTGCCTCCGGCTGCAGTCCCGGCTTATAGCCCAGCTCCCGGATGGTTTTGCCCAGGATAACCTCCGTGGCCAGATCCACGATGGGGATCCCCGTCACCTTGCTGATATAGGGTACCGTACGGGAGGAACGAGGGTTCACCTCGATCACATAAACGTCCTCACCGATGGCAATAAACTGGATATTGATCAGTCCTTTCACATGGAGAGCCTTAGCCAGCCTGCGGGTATACTCGGCGATCTTGTCCTTCACCAGCTTGCCGATGGTGGGCGCCGGATACACGGAGATGCTGTCGCCGGAGTGTACGCCCGTTCTCTCAATATGCTCCATGATTCCGGGAATCAGAATATCCGTGCCGTCGCAGACCGCATCCACCTCGATCTCCTTGCCCTGGAGATACTTGTCCACCAGGATCGGATGATCCTGGGCAATCCGGTTGATGATCTCCATGAATTCCTCGATCTCCTGATCGGAAATAGCGATCTGCATCCCCTGGCCGCCCAGCACATAGGAAGGACGCACCAGCACCGGATAGCCCAGGCGGTTTGCCACCTTCTTGGCTTCCTCTGCCGTATATACCGTGCCTCCTGCTGCCCGGGGGATCTCCGTCTCCTCCAGAATCTTGTCGAAAAGCTCCCTGTCCTCGGCGGCATCCACATCCTCAGCCTTAGTCCCCAGGATGGGAACCCCCATCTTCATCAGGCTCTCCGTCAGCTTGATGGCAGTTTGTCCGCCAAACTGCACCACAGCGCCGTCGGGCTTCTCAATATTCACAATGGACTCCACATCCTCAGGAGTCAGGGGTTCAAAATACAGCTTGTCCGCTATATCAAAGTCCGTGCTGACGGTCTCCGGGTTATTGTTGATGATGATGGTCTCATAGCCCGCCCGGGAAAAGGCCCAGGTAGCATGTACCGAACAGTAGTCAAACTCAATGCCCTGGCCGATCCGGATGGGGCCGGAGCCCAGCACCAGCACCTTTTTGCGGTCGTTTCCGCCAGCGGCTTCATTCTCCCCGCCGAATACGGAATAATAATAGGGGGTGGCTGCCGCAAACTCCGCCGCACAGGTATCCACCATCTTATAGACTGCCACAATGCCGTTAGCATAACGCAGCTGTTTGATCTCCTCCTCGCTTCTGCCGGTGAGCCGGGCAATCACATTGTCCGGGAACTCCAGCCGCTTGGCCTCTTTTAACAGCTCCACGGTCAGTTCCTGGGTCTCCAGGGCCTGCTCCATCTCCGTCAGTACCGCAATCTTGTCAATAAACCAGGTGTCGATCATGGTGATGGCATGGATCTCCTCATAGGAAATTCCCTTGCGCAGCGCCTCTGCAATCACATAGATCCGCTGATCGTCCACCACCGCCAGACGCTCCAGCAGCTCTTCCCGGGAAAGCGCCGTAAAATCATAGCTGCGCAGGCAGTCCACATGCTGCTCCAGAGAACGGATGGCCTTCATCAGCGCCCCCTCAAAATTATTGCAGATGCTCATGACCTCGCCGGTGGCTTTCATCTGGGTGGTCAGGGTTCTCTTGGCCGTGATAAATTTGTCAAAGGGCAGCCGGGGAATCTTCACCACACAGTAGTCCAGAGTCGGCTCAAAGCTGGCATAGGTCTTGCCGGTAATGGCATTTTTGATCTCATCCAGGGTATAGCCCAGCGCAATCTTGGCCGCCACCTTGGCAATGGGGTAGCCCGTGGCTTTGGACGCCAGTGCGGAGGAACGGCTCACTCTGGGATTTACCTCGATAACGCAGTATTCAAAGCTGGTGGGATGCAGGGCAAACTGCACATTACAGCCGCCGGTGATCTGCAGCTCGCTGATGATATTCAGTGCAGAAGTCCGCAGCATCTGGTATTCCTTATCGCTGAGGGTCTGAGAGGGCGCCACCACGATACTGTCGCCGGTATGTACCCCCACCGGATCTATATTTTCCATGTTACATACGGTAATGCAGTTGCCTGCGCTGTCCCGCATCACCTCATACTCGATCTCCTTCCAGCCGGCAATGCAGCGCTCCACCAGCACCTGCCCCACACGGGACAGCCGCAGGCCGTTTTCCAGGATCTCCTCCAGTTCCACCTGATTATGGGCGATACCGCCGCCGGAGCCCCCCAGGGTATAGGCCGGACGCAGCACCACGGGATAGCCGATCCGGTTGGTAAAATCAATGCCGTCCTGTACATTTTCCACCACCTTAGAGGCGGCGCAGGGCTCCCCGATCCTCTCCATCAGATCCTTGAACTCCTGACGTCCCTCCGCATTGCGGATCGTGGCTGCGGTGGTGCCCAGCAGGGTCACGCCGCGGGATTTCAGAAAACCGGATTCCTCCAGTTCCATCCCCAAGTTCAGGCCCGCCTGTCCTCCCAGGGTGGGCAGAATGCTGTCCGGTTTTTCCTTTTCAATAATCTGCTCCAGCACCTTTACGGTCAGGGGCTCAATATATACCTTATCTGCAATATCCTTATCCGTCATGATGGTGGCCGGATTGGAATTCACCAGAATGACCTCCACACCCTCCTCTTTCAGGGACCGGCAGGCCTGGGTGCCTGCATAGTCAAACTCTGCTGCCTGGCCGATGACAATGGGGCCGGAGCCAATCACCATAACACGCTTTACCTTGGGATTCTTAGGCATTTTTCACACCCTCCTTTTTCATCATACCGATAAACCGGTCAAAGAGATAGCCGGAATCCTGGGGGCCGCAGCAGGCCTCCGGATGGAACTGTACGGTAAAAATATTTTTGCCCGTATAGGCCAGGCCCTCGTTGGTACCGTCATTTACATTCACAAAAGCAGGCACCGCCACTGCCGGATCCAGATGCTCCGTATCCACCACATACCCGTGGTTCTGGGAAGAAATATACACTCTGCCGGTGGCCAGATCCTTTACCGGATGGTTGCCGCCCCGGTGACCGTACTTCATCTTATAGGTGTCTGCGCCGGTGGCCAGCGCCATCAGCTGATGTCCCAGACAGATGGCAAAAACAGGCATATCGGAAGCATACAGCTTCTTCAGCTCTTCGATAATGGAGGTACACTCCTTGGGATCCCCGGGGCCGTTGCTCAGCATGACGCCGTCGGCACCGGAGCTTAAGATCTCTTCAGCGCTGGTCAGCGCCGGATATACCGTAACCTCACAGCCTCTGGCCGCCAGAGAACGAGCAATATTATCCTTGGCGCCGAAATCCATCAGCGCTACCTTCAAGCCTTTGCCGTTTAACTCCCTGACCAGGGACGGGCGCTTTTCCCGCTCTCCCCTTGCGTAGGCCTGAGGATCAAAGCTGGCGCTGCCGGAGAGCGGCCCGTTATCTGCCAGAGTCTGGCTGGCCTTCACTACATAGGGGGCGGCGCAGGTTACCTTCTCCACCACCTTGCCGGTGGTATAGGCATGGAGTCTGGGAAGAATTTCTGTCAGATCCTGATATTCCGTGGTAGTTATCATGCCATTCATGGTACCCTTTTCCCGCAGAATCTTCGTCAAGGCCCTGGTATCAATGCCCGCAATACCGGGCACCTCATTTTCCTCCAAAAACTGCTGGATCGTCAGATCACAGCGGAAATTGCTGGGGATCCGGGAAAGCTCCCGTACAATGAAGCCGTCGGGCCAGGCCTTTTTGGACTCCATATCCTCCCGGCAGATGCCGTAGTTGCCGATCAAAGGATAGGTCATGCACACAGCCTGTCCGGCGTAGGAGGGATCCGTCAGTACCTCCAGATATCCCGCCATGGATGTATTAAATACAATCTCACTGATTATTTCTTTCTCCGCACCGATATGGATTCCCTCAAATACGGTGCCGTCCTCCAAAATCAAATACGCTTTCATTCTCAACATACACCTCCATGCCAAATCAACTTATTATGATTGTGCGCACATTCAAATCAAAAGTGTTAAATGCGTAACATTTTACACATTATATTATGATTGCTTCGCACATGAGCCTCCGGCAGATGCGCATGATTTGCTTCGGAATTTTTCCTCCCTACGGTCGGACGCAAATCAACGCTGATATAATGTCTGTCGACATTATATCATGACTGTGTAAGCTCCACAAGAAAAACTGCTGTCCCTTCCGCATCCCTCACTTTCCACATAAGATCCTGTGATCTCAATGGTAGCTTTCTTCTCCCCCTCCCCGGCACAGCATAATTGCCACGAGAAGCTTCAGCGCCTTTGCTGACATCTCATGGCAATTTGCATGTATATCAATATCTCTTATTGGATCGCAGCGTGGATCTCCTGCAGGGACATCACGCCGATCTCGCCTTCCTTAATGACGGTACGGATTCCCTCTGCGGTAGCCTTGGCAGCTGCCATCGTGGTCATGTAGGGCACCCTGGCCTTGATCGCCGTCTTGCGGATATAGCTGTCATCAAACAGCTTCTCCTCCTTGGTTGCCGGGGTGTTCACGATCAGCTGAATCTTGCCGTTCATCACTTCATCCACGATATTGGGCCTACCCTCCTGCATCTTATTGATGCGATCTGCGGCAATACCATTTTTGATCAGCAGTTCATAGGTAGTGCCGGTAGCCACGATATGGAAACCGCATTCCTCAAATATTCTGGCAATCTCCACCACTTCCGGCTTATCCTTACTGCTGACGGAAAACAGCACCGTTCCGGAGGTAGGCAGCTTGGTCTGGGTTGCTTCCTGGGCTTTAAAGAACGCCTCTCCTACATTGGTAGCCAGTCCCAGCACTTCACCGGTGGAACGCATCTCCGGCCCCAGCACCGGGTCAACCTCCTGGAACATATTGAAGGGGAATACCGCTTCCTTTACTCCATAATAAACAGGCTTGACTTCCTTCAGCCCTTCGATGGGAGAAGGCAGCCCCGTCAGTTCCCTGGTCATGATCTGGGTGGCCAGCTTCACCATCTGCACGCCGCATACCTTGGATACCAAGGGGACGGTGCGGGATGCCCTGGGATTGGCCTCCAACACATATACCTTGCCATTCTCTATGGCGTACTGCATATTCATCAGCCCGCAAACGCCCATTTCCTCGGCAATCCTGCGGGTATATTCCTTGATAGTCGCAACCAGTTCCTCCGGAATGTTCTTAGATGGCAGGATACATGCCGAGTCGCCGGAATGCACGCCGGCCAGCTCTATATGCTCCATCACAGCAGGCACATAAGCGTGTTTGCCGTCGGCTATGGCATCTGCCTCACACTCCGTAGCATGGCGCAGGAATCTGTCAATCAGGATGGGCCTGTCAGGGGTTACTCCCACAGCGGCTGCCATATACTGCTTCAGGCTCTCCGGCTCACTGACCACCTCCATGCCCCGGCCGCCCAGCACATAGGAGGGACGCACCATCACCGGATAGCCAATTCTGCCGGCGATCTCCAGCGCTTCCTCCACATTGACCGCCATACCGGCCTCCGGCATGGGAATCCCCAGCTTCTCCATCATACCCCGGAACAGATCTCTGTCTTCGGCCATATCAATCACCTCGGGGGAGGTGCCCAGGATCCGCACACCGTTTTTCTTTAAATCCGCTGCCAGATTTAAAGGTGTCTGGCCGCCGAACTGGGCGATAACGCCCACCGGCTTTTCCTTTTCATAGATGCTCAGCACATCCTCTAGGGTCAGGGGCTCAAAATAGAGCTTATCGGAGGTATCATAGTCCGTGGACACGGTCTCCGGGTTGCAGTTGACGATAATCGTCTCAAAGCCCAGTTCCTTTAAGGCAAAGGCCGCATGCACACAGCAGTAGTCAAACTCGATGCCCTGACCGATACGGTTGGGGCCGCCGCCTAAGATCATAATCTTCTGTTTATCCGATACCGTGGTTCGATCCGGCGCATTGTAGGTAGAATAATAATAAGCGCTGTCCTTGGTGCCGCTCACATGTACAGGCTCCCAGCTCTCGGTGATGCCATAGCCGATGCGGGCCTTGCGGATCTCCTCCTCCGGCACCTCCAGCAGCTTGCTCAGATAACGGTCTGCAAAGCCGTTCTTCTTGGCATGCTCCAGTACCGCCTTTTCGGGAACACTGCCCTTCATGGTCAGCAGCTTCTCTTCTTCCTCCACCAGCTCCTTCATCTGTTCAATAAAATAATGCTTGATCTTGGTCAGCTGGAACAGCTCCTCCACGGTAGCGCCCTTTCTCAGGGCCTCATACATGATAAATTGCCGCTCGCTGGTGGGATATACCAGGAGTTTCAGCAGCTCTTCCTTGCTCTTTTCATGGAAATCCTTGGCAAATCCCAGACCGTAACGGCCGATCTCCAGGCTGCGGATCGCTTTCTGGAACGCTTCCTTATAATTCTTGCCAATACTCATGACTTCACCCACTGCACGCATCTGAGTGCCCAGCTTGTCTTGACTGTCCTTGAACTTCTCAAAGGCCCATCTGGCAAACTTGATCACCACATAATCGCCGCCGGGCACATACTGATCCAGTGTGCCGTTCACACCGCAGGGAATCTCGTCCAGCGTCAGGCCACAGGCCAGCATGGCGGATACCAGAGCAATGGGGAAACCGGTTGCCTTACTTGCCAGCGCAGAGGAGCGGGAGGTTCTGGGGTTGATCTCGATGACCACAACCCGGTCGCTGACAGGGTCATGGGCAAACTGCACATTGGTGCCGCCGATGACCTGTACTTCGTCCACGATTTTATAAGCCTGCTCCTGCAGACGCTTCTGCAGTTCCTCGGAAATGGTCAGCATGGGAGCGGAGCAGAAGGAATCTCCGGTATGCACACCCAGGGGATCAATATTTTCGATAAAGCATACGGTGATCATATTACCCTTGGCATCCCGCACCACTTCCAGTTCCAGCTCTTCCCAGCCTAATATGGATTCCTCCACCAGCACCTGGCCCACCAGAGAAGCCTGGAGCCCACGAGCGCAGACCGTTTTCAGTTCCTCCACATTATATACCAGGCCTCCGCCGGCACCTCCCATGGTGTAGGCCGGACGCAACACCACCGGATAGCCCAGCTTGTCCGCAATGGCCAGAGCCTCCTCCACGGAGTAAGCCACTTCACTGCGGGCCATCTCTATGCCCAGCTTGTTCATGGTCTTCTTAAACTCAATCCGATCCTCACCCCGCTCGATGGCATCCACCTGCACACCGATCACCTTTACATTGTACTGATCCAGTACACCGGCATTAGCCAACTCCGAGCACAGATTCAGGCCGGACTGTCCTCCCAGATTGGGCAGGATGGCATCCGGGCGCTCCTTGGCAATGATCTGCTCCAGACGCTTTACATTCAGGGGCTCGATATAGGTCACATCCGCAATCCCCGGATCCGTCATGATCGTAGCCGGATTGGAATTCACCAGCACGATCTGGTAGCCCAGCTGCCGCAGCGCCTTACAGGCCTGGGTGCCGGAATAGTCAAACTCACATGCCTGTCCAATGATGATAGGGCCGGAGCCGATGATTAATACTTTCCTGATGTCAGTTCTTTTACTCATTTTATTCCTCCTGTAGTTCCACATGAGCCATATGCCCTCCCTTAGCCGGACATACCGCTTTCTACCTTTGCTGTACCTGGGCAAAAGAAAAGCCAGTAATCAAGATTACTGACTAATCATGACAAGATATAGAGTCAAAACGGATATGAAAAAAAGGGAACAAAATGCCCCGGACATCGCCATCGGAAATTCTGCCTGTTTATTCTCGCACGCTGTCATCATCTTTTTCCTCCGCTCCAAACTCATTTTTTCTATTATAGCGAAAAAGGCCTGCTTCGTAAATAGGAAATTTCGCTTTTATAAAAATTCAGAATATTCCCTTTTCCCTATTTAATTTTCCAAATTTATCATTGCATAGATTTCCTCCGGGGAAGGCCCCTTACTGATGATTTCCACCAAAACATTATCGGAATACAGGATTCCGATCCGGGTCCGATAACCACTCACATCGCCGCTTTCCTGTGTCAGATAGGTTCTGGCTGATACAATCTCCAGCGTGATCTGTCCAGGATAAAATGTTGCATACGATACCTTACTGATCAGCTCCTCCGGCACACTGTCACACCAGGGAATGGAATACAGCCCCAGATCATACTCCTCAGGATGATCCGTATCCACCAGCCAGTCACTGACAGCTTCATCGGCCTGTCTGCAGCTGATGGAGATCTCCTCCATGCCTTTGCTCCAGATCACATGCAGGCTTGCATTAGTGCGTGTACCGCTGGTATAGCTATAGCCCTCCGGCACCTGCACATCCACATACTTCCCATAAGCATCATCCAACCGGGCTTCTTCCCATGTCAGATCTGCTGCGCCGCTCCCCGATTGCAACGTTTCTTCATCGGCTAGCCAATCCTGTACGGTACTGCTTTCCTGCTGCTCCTGCCCCACGGACTCCGTCAATTCCGTAATTTCCGGAGACAGCAGACTGCCTCCCTCCGGCTCTTCCTCTGGGGCCTGTTCTTCCATTTCCTCAGCTCCCCCTGCAGACAATGTCTCATCCTCTCCATCCTCCGCTGCGGCAAATTCCTGGCGGGCGCTTCCTATCTCCAATTCTCCTGCCATGTTTGCCGTACTGTCGCTGCTTTCCGCTCCTTTGTCCGTCAGCTGCAGCACCCCGTAGCCCACACCGACGCAGAGCACCAGACTGGCTGCAGCCGCCAGCGTTTTGGTCACCCAGGGCACCTTCCTGTGCATTCTTTGTACCCGCTGTGCCTCTTCTACATATGCTTCATCGATCTCTCCGATCTCTCGGAACAGATCCTCCTTACCGATCTTACCCATTAATTTACTGTCCTTTCCTATCCGGAGTCCCTCTTCTTCCCGTCATACCTGTACGCCCTGCGCTTCCAAATACTCTTTCAGATTCTGTCTTACACGAAACAGTGTGGTTTTGACCTTACTCTCACTGACTGCCAGCCTTTCTGCAATCTCCTTAACAGAATCGGCATAATAGTACCGGCGCACAAACATCACCCTTGTCTCCGTTTTCAGTTTTTCCAGAAATGCATTTATCATCCCCGCCACTTCTCCGGTAATATAGGTATCTTCCACCGAGCAGGAGGAAGCCAGACATTCCTCCAGTTCCTCCAGCACCAGATCAAACTGATGATTGCGCTTACCCGCCTTGTTATATTCATAGCGGTTCAGAGCAATATTCCGGGAGATCCTGCCGAGAAAAGCGGAGAGAATATTCGGCCTGGTAGGAGGAATCGCATTCCAGGCAGCCACATAGGTGTCATTCTCACACTCCTGCGCATCCTCATAGCTGCCTGTGATGTTCATGGCTATGCTGCGGCACAGACGGCCATATTTTAGAGCAGTCTGCGTAATTGCCTCCTCTGAACGTTCAAAATATAACTCAATGATCCTGCTATCCTCCATCATCCTTCGTGGTTCCTCTCATGCTCTGCAGATACTGCCGCTATCGTGTTCGCTGTCAGCGTAGCAACGGCCGGGCCCACGGCCTTACACTTTTGCGTGTTCACTATAATAGACAGTAAATTTTTTGATTCGTTACAACAAGTTTGGCCCATTCCCCGTCAGCGGAAATCCCTAAGAGTGTAGTGCCTCCACAGCCAGCTGCAGGCAGCCCATAATCCCCTGATTATCTTCCAGACTGCAGGGCACGATATAGCTCTCCAAGTCCTCCAGCTCCGGTGTGTGCACATAGCCCGCCAGCAGTTCCCGATACTGCCGGCGAATCATCGGAAACAACTGCTCCTGATGCATGACGCCGCCACCCAGGATGATCCTTCTCGGGGCATAGACAAAAGTATAATTGACGCAGGCCTGGGCAATATAAAAGGCCTCCAGCTCCCATACCTCCCGGCATCCGGCCAGCTGTACTCCATTTGCTCCCCAGCGCTCCTCAATGGCAGGCCCCGATGCCATTCCCTCCAGACAATTCCCATGAAATGGGCATTTCCCGCCATAGGAGTCTGCCGGATGACGCTGCAGCAAAATATGTCCCGCCTCCGGATGCATCATTCCATGCAGCAGTCCTCCATTGACATAAACCCCCACGCCCACTCCCGTGCCGATGGTCACATAGATACAGCTGTCCAGTCCCCGGGCAGCGCCAAAGGTAATCTCCCCCAGCATGGAGGCATTCACATCCGTATCAAAGCCCACCGGACATTCCAGCGCTTTTTCAAAGGTACTCACAATATCAAAGTTTTGCCAGGCCAGCTTGGGCGTAGTGGTAATATAGCCGTAGGTTTTTGTTCCCTTCACCGGATTGATGGGGCCAAAACAGCCGATTCCCAACGCATCTATATGTCTTTTTTGGAAAAAACCAATCATTTCCGGCATAGTCTCTTGGGGACTCACTGTCGGAATCGAGATGCGTTCCTGCACTTCTCCCTGCTCATTGCCGATGGCGCATACCATCTTAGTGCCGCCTGCTTCCAATGCTCCTAATATCATCTCTTTTCCTCCTGAACCCCAATTTCTTATATTTCTTATCGTCAATGGCCACAAAGACCTCATAGAAAGGATATATCCTCTCTATGAGGTCTTGTAAAACGCATTATCCTGCCTTACAGGAAATACTTCACGCCGCTCTCGAAGATCTTCATATCCTGCTCACCGTAGATATTTATGGCCACAGCGGTATCTCTTCTTTCGGAATGGGCCATCTTGCCCAGGCATCTGCCGTCCGGGGAAGTAATACCCTCGATGGCTGCATAGGAGCCATTGATATTGTACTCCTCGTCCATGGATACATTACCCTGGGGATCCGCATACTGAGTTGCCACCTGACCGTTAGCAAAAAGCCTGTCGATCCACTCCTTAGGCGCTACGAAGCGTCCCTCTCCGTGGGAAGCAGGATTGCAGTAGGTTGCTCCCAGCGCAGCCCCTTGGAGCCAGGGGGACTTATTCGTTACTACTCTGGTATATACCATCTTGGAGATATGTCTGTTGATGGTGTTAAAGGTCAGCGTCGGAGAATCCGCTTTCTGGCCCACGATCTCGCCATAAGGCACCAGGCCCAGCTTGATCAGCGCCTGGAAACCGTTACAGATTCCCAGCGCCAGACCATCTCTCTCATGAAGCAGCTTCATCACGGCTTCCTTCATCCTCTCATTCTGGAACGCCGTAGCAAAAAACTTCGCACTGCCGTCCGGTTCATCACCGGCAGAGAAACCGCCGGGGAACATGATAATCTGTGCCTGTCCGATGGCTTTCTCAAAGA
This sequence comes from uncultured Acetatifactor sp., assembly GCA_944381545.1. GTDB lineage: Bacteria > Bacillota > Clostridia > Lachnospirales > Lachnospiraceae > Acetatifactor. The sequence goes on from CALWLO010000056.1 coordinate 11,840, forward strand.
CCTCCACCGACTCCCGGATATCTGCTGCGCTCTGGTTTTTAAATACCCTGGTCACCACATTGGCGCCTGCCCGTTCAAAAGCCTTAGCGCTGTCATACTCACAGTTTGTTCCCGGGAATACCGGGATAAATACAGTGGGCTTTGCCACCTTCTGCCTGCATATATAGATACTGTCAGCCCGATATACAGGACTCTCTACCGGTTCCTTGCCTTGATGAGCCCTGGTCGGGAATACCTTCTCCAGAGGCTCTTCCCAGGCAGCAAGCGCTTCCTCTGTCTCAATCCGCATATTGCCGTAGGAGATTCCACTCTCGGTCACTTCTCCAATCAGAGTGTAAGTGATGGCCAGCTCACCTACACGTCCGTCCGGAACCTCAGCCACAATGTTTCCAAAGCCTGCGGTAAACAGATCTCTCGGATCCACATGATGCTCAATCTTCACACCCAGCTTGTTTCCAAAGGACATTTTGCTGACTGCGGCCGCAAGACCGGAACCATCCAGCGCGTAAGCGGACACGATGCGTCCTGCCTTGATATCCTCAAAGAATTTGCCGTACAGGTCT
>CALWLO010000057.1 GCA_944381545.1 uncultured Acetatifactor sp.
GCAGTACTTCAGTCGCGAGATGTTCTTCGTGCCCTGAGAGCGATTGTAGAGGAATTTGACCTAAGCCTGGTACAGTATGCGATCCCCACCTATTATACCATTGCTGCTGCGGAAGCCAGTTCCAATCTGGAGCGTTTTGACGGCATCAAGTATGGTTATCGGGCAAAGGGGGATATGGGACTGCACAGCATGTATAAAAAGACCCGTTCCCTGGGCTTCGGATCGGAAGTAAAGCGCCGGATCATGCTGGGCTCCTTTGTGCTGAGTTCCGGCTATTACGATGCCTACTATCTGAAAGCACTGAAGGTGAAGGCGATGATTAAGAAAGCCTTTGACGAGGCCTTTGCCAGATATGATCTGATCCTGGGGCCGGTGGCGCCCACCACAGCGCCTAAACTGGGGGAGAGTCTGGCGGATCCCATAAAGATGTATCTGGGGGATATCTATACCATATCCGTGAATCTGGCCGGACTGCCGGGTATCTGCGTGCCCTGCGGCAGAGACAGCCAGGGGCTGCCCATCGGTCTGCAGCTGATCGGGGATTGCTTCCAGGAGAAGCAGCTGATCCGGGCGGCTTATACCTATGAACAGGCTGTGAAACTGTAAACAGCAGCTATGTGGCTGCGGGACTCTTATCTAGGAGGGCAAATAAGTGGCAAAAGAATATGAAACCGTCATTGGTTTAGAAGTGCATGTGGAGCTGGCTACCCGTACCAAGATTTTCTGCGGCTGTTCCACTGCCTTTGGAGGAAGACCCAATTCCCATACTTGTCCTGTCTGTACCGGTATGCCCGGTTCGCTGCCGGTGCTCAATAAGCAGGTGCTGGAGTATGCCGTTGCAGTAGGTCTGGCGACAAATTGTGAGATTACCCGGTATTGCAAATTTGACCGGAAAAACTATTTTTACCCTGATAATCCTCAGAATTATCAGATTTCTCAACTGTATCTGCCTATATGCCGAAACGGTTATGTGGAGATCGACACGCCGGAGGGCGGTAAAAGGATCGGTATTCATGAGATCCACATGGAAGAGGATGCGGGAAAACTGATTCATGATACCTGGGAGGATTGTTCCCTGGTGGACTACAACCGTTCCGGTGTACCGCTGATCGAGATCGTCTCGGAGCCGGATATGCGCAGCGCAGAGGAAGTTATCGCTTATCTGGAAAAGCTGCGCCTGATCATCCAGTATCTGGGAGCCAGCGACTGTAAGCTTCAGGAGGGCTCCATGCGGGCGGATGTGAACCTATCCGTACGGGAAAAAGGAACTGCAGCATTCGGCACCCGCACAGAGATGAAGAACCTGAACAGTTTCCATGCGATTACCAGGGCCATTGAGGGAGAGAAAAACCGGCAGATTGATCTGTTGGAAGAAGGGCAGGCTGTTGTGCAGGAAACCCGGCGCTGGGATGATACCAAGGGTTCCTCCTATGCCATGCGTTCGAAAGAGGATGCCCAGGATTATCGATATTTTCCGGATCCGGATCTGGTGCCGATCAGGATCAGTGAGGATTTTTTGGAGAGCATCAGGGCAAAGCAGCCGGAGCTGCGCACGGAAAAGATGGTACGGTATAAGGCGGAATATGACATTCCGGATTATGATATTGAGATCATCACCGCAAGCAAGCATATGGCGGATCTGTTCGAGGCTACAGTGGCGATTTGCGGTCAGCCTAAAAAAGTATCCAACTGGCTTATGGGAGAGACTCTGCGTCTGCTAAAGGAGCAGGAGATGGATCCCCAGGATATCCGGGTAAGCGCCCCTCATCTGGCAGCGCTGATTGATCTGGTGGAGAAAAAGGAGATCAACGGCAGTGTGGCAAAGGAAGTATACGAGGTCATGTTTGCGGAGGATATCGATCCGAGGCAGTATGTGGAAGAGAAGGGACTGAAAACAGTCAACGACGAGGGCGCACTGCGTAAGGCCGTAGAAGAAGTGATTGCGGCCAATCCTCAGTCCGTAGCGGATTATCATAACGGCAAGGAAAAGGCCATAGGCTTCCTGGTAGGACAGACCATGAAAGCCATGAAGGGGAAAGCGGATCCTGCCAGTGTGAATGCGTTGCTGAAGGAGCTTTTGTAATCCGTCATTGTTTTAACGATCCAGATCAAAAATAAATCGAATATATTCCAGAACCGTATTGGTATCCTCCGCATTGGCTACTACACACATAATGGCATTGTTTTCCTGAAAAATAAAGGATTCCTGGATCCGGGGACAATCCTGGATATACAGACCCACCGGCACGGGATCCTCCATACCCGCCGGATCTGACGGCTCCGCAGGGTATTGGGGAGTATAGTCTATATTGCCGATTTCCTGCTGCCGGGCAATCTCATCGGCCAAAGAAGCATCGATATAATAGTAATAAGGCTCCAGTATGGTCTGCAATTCTTCAGGTAATAGCTGCCGCAGATCCATAAAGGTTCCGTTGTAGGCATACCGGTTCATAGAGTTTACATCCCCGGCCATGACGTTGATATCTCCGGCCGCAATATAGACCATCAGACGCTCGATGGTGCCGGCATTGTTCTGGTCATAGGCATCGTCCGACAGATACAGATCCGTATCCAGCATGACCTCATATTTCTCCAAGTCAATCCCTGCCCGGGCTGCGAAATCCTCCCGGAAAGTATCTGCCGCCGGCGTTTGATAGGCATTGAGAAAAGCGCAATAGAATGCAAAATCCTTATGGGTGACGACGCTGTGGATCAGAGAGATGGCAAAGGCGGCAAGAAGCACTCCGCCGATAACGTGCCATTTATAATAATCTACAAAATACTGCAGCTTCTCCTTAAAGCTTTTTTGCTTCATTGCTTCCCGCTCTTCACGGAATTCATCCATTACCGGCATAGCTAATCCTCCTGACTATCCTCACGCCGTCCCACGGCCCTGCCGAAGGAAGCTTCATCTTATGTTGCTGTGCGATATTTCCATGCAGGAAATCCTGAGAAATTTCCCGCATGATTAAAATATAAGGGTTTCGGTTGGGCGTGTCAATAAAGTGTTCGTTATTAGAATATAAAAAAAGGATAAAAAATGTTTTTTTACAGGATTGAATCTTGCAAGTTTGTTTCATCTGTTATATCATTTTGTTATAGACTGAAAGCAGTCTTGCGAATCTGAATAAAAGGATAGGGTATACGTATGAGTGAGACTTATGTGGAATGCCTGGTAAAGGCAAAACAGAAGACGGGGATGAAGCTTTTGAAATATCTGCTGATTGGCCTGACAGCTGTGTTTGTGCTGTTGATGCTCATGGGCTTTTCATTGGCCATGATTGCTGCATTGATTACCGGTGTAGGAGCCTATTTTGTGAATCTGTACTCTGATCTGGAGTATGAGTATCTGTATCTGGATAAGGAACTGGTAATTGATAAGGTTATGGCCAGGAGCAAACGCAAGCGCGTGGCAACCTACCAGGTGGATCGGATGGAGATTCTGGCGCCGATCCACTCCTATCAGCTGGATCATTATAAGAATCGCCAGGTAAAGATTAAAGATTACAGCATTGGAGAGGAATTGAAGCCCGATTTGCGGTATGCGCTGTATTATGAAGGCGGAGAAAAACTGATTTTGAGTCCCTCAGAAGAGATGGTAAAGGCCATCCGCAATGTAGCGCCCAGAAAGGTATTTATGAATTGACAGTTGACATCAGCTGTCAATTTTGTTACACTCGAATGAAAATCAAAAGAATACAGGAGGAGAGAAAATGGGACAGATTATTGGTGAAGGCATTACCTTTGATGATGTGCTACTGGTTCCGGCATATTCTCAGGTGGTGCCCAATCAGGTAGACCTGACTACGTGGCTTACCAAGAAAATTAAGCTGAACATTCCTATGATGAGTGCGGGTATGGACACCGTTACGGAACATCGCATGGCGATTGCCATGGCCAGACAGGGTGGAATCGGCATCATCCACAAGAACATGTCTATTGAAGCGCAGGCAGAAGAGGTAGACAAGGTAAAGCGTTCGGAGAACGGTGTTATTACGGATCCATTTTCTCTGACTCCCGAACATACTCTGGCAGATGCGGATAATCTGATGGGAAAGTTCCGCATTTCCGGCGTGCCGATCACCGAGGGACGTAAGCTGGTGGGTATCATCACCAACCGCGACCTGAAGTTTGAGACGGATTTCAGCAAGAAGATCAAGGAATCCATGACTTCGGAGGGACTGATTACAGCTCCCGAGGGCATTACCCTGGAAGAAGCTAAGAAGATTCTGGCAAAGGCCCGCAAGGAAAAGCTTCCGATTGTGGACAAGGACTTCAATCTGAAAGGCCTGATTACCATTAAGGATATCGAGAAGACCATCAAGTATCCTTTGGCAGCCAAGGATGAGCAGGGAAGGCTTTTATGCGGAGCTGCCGTAGGGATTACTGCGAATGTGCTGGATCGAGTGGAAGCGCTGGTGGCGGCCAAGGTAGATGTGATCGTATTGGACAGCGCCCATGGCCATTCTGAGAATGTGCTGCGCTGTATCCGTATGATTAAGGAAAAGTATCCCGAGGTACAGATTATTGCAGGTAATGTGGCTACCGGAGAGGGCACCAGGGCGCTGATCGAGGCGGGCGCAGATGCGGTGAAAGTAGGCATCGGCCCCGGCTCCATCTGTACGACCCGGGTGGTAGCAGGCATTGGCGTGCCTCAGATCTCGGCCGTGATGGATGCCTATGCAGTGGCAAAGGAGTATGGGATCCCCATTATTGCAGATGGCGGTATCAAGTACTCCGGTGATATTACCAAGGCTATTGCGGCAGGCGGTAATGTCTGCATGATGGGCAGTATCTTTGCGGGATGTGACGAGAGCCCGGGGGATTTTGAACTTTTCCAGGGCAGAAAGTATAAGGTATATCGAGGCATGGGTTCCATCTCCGCAATGGAAAACGGCAGCAAGGATCGTTATTTCCAGGAGAATGCCAAGAAGCTGGTTCCCGAAGGCGTGGAAGGGCGCGTGGCTTACAAGGGTATGGTAGAGGATACGGTATTCCAGCTCATGGGCGGCCTGCGCTCCGGCATGGGTTACTGCGGCGCCCAGAATATTGAAGAGCTGAAGAAGAACGGTAGATTTATCAAAATTTCTGCAGCATCTCTCAAGGAGAGCCATCCCCATGATATCCATATCACTAAGGAAGCGCCTAATTACAGCGTAGAAGAGTAATGCGGTAAAACATGTACTATATAAGTGATCCTTGCACGACTGGCGGAAGACAGCAGAGCTGTTTATGGGATGACCCATAGGGAGTGCAAACGTAAAATAAGCCGACCGCCTGGGCAGCCACCTTATCCGTGTGCGCTCAGGTGGTCTTTTTAAGCATGTACCCTAGTTGGCAGTGACAAAAAGCACTGCGGGATTCAGAATAAGGAGGATACAGGATGTTATCACTACAGCAGGAACTGGAAAACAATGCATACCCCGGCAGAGGAATCGTGATTGGACTTACGCCGGATGGAACCAAAGCGGTAACGGCTTATTTTATCATGGGCAGAAGCGCTAACAGCCGCAACCGCATCTTTGTGACAGAGGGAGAGGGAATACGTACCCAGGCCTTTGACCCCTCCAAGCTGGAGGATCCCAGCCTGATTATCTATGCACCGGTACGGGTGCTGGGCAATAAGACCATTGTTACCAATGGCGACCAGACGGATACCATCTATGAGGGAATGGATCATCAGCTGACCTTTGAGCAGTCGCTGCGCTGCAGGGAGTTTGAGCCGGACGGCCCTAACTATACCCCGAGAATTTCCGGTATACTGCATATCGAAAACGGCAGATACAGCTACGCTATGTCGATCTTAAAGAGCAACCATGGCAACGGCTCCTCCTGCGTCCGCAATACCTTTGCCTATCAGACGCCATTGGCCGGGGAGGGACATTTTATTCATACCTATATGCATGACGGGAATCCTCTGCCCAGCTTCCAGGGTGAGCCTAAGCTGGTGGAGATGAAGGATGATATGAATGCTTTCACGGATATGCTGTGGAACAGTCTGAATGAGGATAATAAGGTATCCCTGTTTGTGCGGTATATTGATATTGCTACCGGACAGTATGACACCAGAATCGTGAATAAAAACCAATAACCGATAAGCTTATCGCAACACAGGAGGAAAGAATCATGAATGAGATCGAATTAAAATATGGCTGTAACCCGAATCAGAAGCCTTCCCGGATTTATATGGAAGATGGCGGCGAGCTGCCCGTTACCGTATTAAACGGGAAGCCGGGTTATATCAATTTTCTGGATGCTTTTAACGGCTGGCAGCTGGTAAAGGAGCTGAAGGAGGCTACGGGCCTGCCCGCAGCTACTTCCTTTAAGCATGTTTCTCCGGCAGGTGCAGCAGTGGGTCTGCCGCTGACAGAGACTCTTGCGAAGATTTATTGGGTGGATGATCTGGGAGAATTGTCCCCCCTGGCCTGTGCCTATGCCCGGGCAAGAGGGGCCGACAGAATGTCCTCCTTCGGCGATTTTATCGCCTTATCCGATGTATGTGATGCAGATACGGCCCGTCTGATCAAGCGGGAGGTATCCGATGGCGTCATTGCTCCCGGTTATACGGAAGAAGCGCTGGAGATACTAAAAGCGAAGAAGAAGGGAAATTATAATGTCATTCAGATTGATCCCTCCTATCAGCCTGCTCCCATAGAGAAAAAACAGGTATATGGCATCACCTTTGAGCAGGGCAGGAATGAACTGGATATTAACGGGGATCTGCTGTCCCGTTTTGTAACCAGGAATCAGACCCTCCCCCAGGAGGCTCTGATTGATATGAAGATTGCGCTGATTACTCTGAAATATACCCAGTCCAATTCGGTGTGTTATGTGAAGGGCGGGCAGGCCATTGGTATCGGTGCGGGTCAGCAGTCCCGCATTCACTGCACCAGGCTGGCTGGCAGCAAGGCGGACAACTGGTTCCTGCGACAGGCTCCCCAGGTGCTGGGACTGCAGTTTTTAGACAGCATCGGCAGAGCCGACAGAGATAATGCCATAGATCTGTATATTGGTGAGGAATATATGGATGTGCTGGCAGAGGGCGCATGGCAGAAGATCTTCAAGGTGAAGCCCCCTGTATTTACGGCACAGGAAAAGCGGGAATGGCTGGATCAGAATCAGGATGTAACCCTTGGCTCTGATGCTTTCTTCCCTTTTTCGGACAATATAGAAAGAGCGCATAAAAGCGGCGTGAAATATATTGCCCAGCCCGGCGGATCGGTGAGGGATGATCTGGTTATCGAGTGCTGTGATAAGTACGATATGGTGATGGTATTTACCGGCATCCGTCTGTTCCATCATTAATGATAAAGGAGTATTGCAGGATATGAGACTGGCAGACCTGGAAAAGTATGATCCCATCACCATACAATGTCATGACAATCCGGATGCGGATACACTGGGTGCGGCTTATGGCCTGTACTGCTATTTCCACAGCAAAGGTAAGCAGGTAAGAATGATTTACAGTGGTTACTCCCGGATCCGGAAGGCGAACCTTTGTATGATGCTGGATAAGCTCAAGCTCCCTATTGAATACGTGGAGCGGGAGGGGCAGCCGCCTTTTAGGGGATTGCTGATTACGGTGGATTGCCAGTACGGAGCCAGTAATGTAACCCGGTTTGAAGCGGAGCATGTGGCGGTGATCGACCACCATCGGATTGAGATAGAGGGTCTGGAGATGAGCCGGATCCAGCCGGATCTGGGCAGCTGCTGCACTCTGGTGTGGACCATGCTCCAGGAAGAGGGCTATCCGGTGAATGAAGACGTGGTGCTGGGAACGGCGCTGTATTATGGATTGTATATGGATACCAACCAGCTTTCGGAAATGCATGATCCCCGTGATATGGACATGTGGGAAACTCTGAACACCAATAAGCGTCTGATTACCATGTTTCGTAATTCCAATCTGTCCCTGCAGGAGCTTATGATTGCCGGCATCGCTATGGTACGCTACAGCTATAATGATGAGCACCGGTTTGGAGTGATTCATTCCCAGCCCTGTGATCCCAACATTCTGGGACTGATCAGCGACTTTTTGCTGCAGGTGGATGCCATTGACGTATGTCTGGTGTATAATGAGATCGATGACGGTTATAAGATATCTGTGCGCAGCTGTATCAGGGAGGTTAATGCCAATGAGCTGGCGGCCTTTCTGACTGAGGGCATTGGCTCCGGCGGCGGACGTGCGGACAAGGCCGGCGGTTATATCAGTAAGAAGCTTTATGGGGATAAATATCGTACTCTTCATGCGGACGCCTATTTTAATAACCGGATGAATGAGTATTTCACGCAGTTTACTGTGATTGACGCCCGGGAGTATCAGCTGGAGCTGGAGGGCCTTAAGCGCTATCGAAAGGTTTCCCAGCTCATGGGTTATGTGCGGGTAGATACCATTGAGGGGATTGGCAGCAGTGCAGTTCTGCGTACCCAGGAGGGAGATGTGACAGTGGATGTGACAGAGGGAACCTATCTGATCCTGGAGACTGACGGTGATATTATCCCGGTCAGCAGCAGTCAGTTCGAACCCTATTACGATATGGTGGACAGGGAATTTGACTGGCAGGCTGTGATGTCCTATGAACCCACGATTAAAAACCAGGATAAGGGCATAACCCATCGGATACAGGATTATGCGAGGGCATGTATCCCCAATCAGAATCTTCAGGTCTATGTAAAGGAGCTGACCCAAGGGGTGAAGCTCTTCCCCCTTTGGAATGAAGATGGATATATGCTGGGCGTTCCCGGCGATTATCTGGCAGCTTACTGTGATAATCCACAGAATATTTTCATTATCAGGCATAAGCAGCTGGGAGAAAACTACGAAGAGGTTGGCTGAGAGAGCCGGGATTACAGATATTTTGGGTTGAATCCCGGGACTCATTATGCTATGATGGAGAATAAAAACAGCAGAAAGGACATGAAGGCTATGAGTGAACTGGAGCATACAGTAATGGAAGAGGCGGCCGGGGAAAAGGTCTCCCGCAACTTTATTGAGCAGATTATTGACAGAGATCTGGCGGAAGGGGTGTATGATACCGTGCATACCCGTTTCCCGCCGGAGCCCAACGGCTATCTGCATATCGGTCATGCCAAGGCGATTCTGACCAATTACCTCCTTGCGCAGCAGTATGGCGGCAAATTCAATATGCGTTTTGACGACACCAATCCTACCAAAGAGGACGTTGAATTTGTGGAATCCATCAAGGAGGATGTACAGTGGCTGGGCGCCGATTGGGAGGACAGGCTGTTTTTTGCTTCCAACTATTTCGGTCAGATGTATGAAGCTGCTGTGAAGCTGATCAAGAAAGGCAAGGCCTATGTGTCCGATCTGACAGCGGAGCAGATCAGGGAATATCGGGGCAGCTTTACCGAGCCGGGTAAGGAGGATCCCTACAGCACCCGCTCTGTGGAAGAGAATCTGCGGCTGTTTGAGGAGATGAAAGCGGGAAAGTATGCGGACGGGGAGAAGGTGCTTCGAGCCCGCATTGATATGGCCTCTCCCAATATCAATATGCGGGATCCTGTCATTTACCGGGTGGCTCATATGAGCCATCACAATACGGGAGATGCCTGGTGCATCTATCCCATGTATGATTTCGCTCATCCCATTGAAGATGCCATCGAGGGGATTACCCATTCTATCTGTACACTGGAGTTCGAGGATCACAGACCCCTATATGACTGGGTGGTAAGGGAATTGGAATACCCTCATCCGCCCAAGCAGATTGAACAGGCAAAAATGTATCTGAAAAACGTGGTGACCGGTAAGCGCTATATCAAGAAGCTGGTGCTGGACGGAAAAGTGGACGGCTGGGATGACCCCCGGCTGGTATCTATCGCTGCCCTGCGCCGCAGAGGTTTTACCCCTCAGTCCATTCGAAGGTTTGTGGAGATGTGCGGCGTATCCAAGGCACAGTCCGTTGCAGACTATGCGGCGCTGGAGTACTGTATCCGGGAGGATCTGAAGGCACAGGCTCCCCGCTATATGGCGATTCTGGATCCGGTAAAGCTGATCATTGACAATTATCCCGAGGGACAGACGGAGCTGCTGCCCGCTGTTAATAATCCGGAGAATGAGGAGCTGGGCAGCCGCGAGGTGCCCTTTGGCAGGGTTCTGTATATTGAGCGGGAGGATTTCATGGAGGAGCCGCCGAAGAAATACTTCCGGCTGTTTCCGGGCAATGAGGTGCGTCTGATGAATGCGTATTTTGTAACCTGCACCGGCTGCGAGAAGGATGGGGAGGGAAATATCACGGCGGTACACTGTACCTACGATCCTGCTTCCAAGGGAGGCAACAGTCCGGATGGCCGGAAAGTAAAAGGCACGATTCACTGGGTGGCAGCAGAGACTGCTCTGCCTGCCGAGATACGTCTGTATGAGAACCTGATTGATGAAGAAAAGGCTGACGAGAAAGGGTCTATCTATGACGAGAACGGAGAACTGTATTTGAATCCCCATTCTCTGGTGATCAAGCAGGGATATCTGGAGCCTGCGTTTGCCGGGGCCAGGGCCTATGACAGATTTCAGTTTGTGCGCCAGGGATTCTTCTGCGTAGATGCCAGGGATTGTGCGCCGGAGCATTTGGTATTTAATCGGATTGTATCGTTAAAGAGTTCCTTTGTACTGCCGAAGTAGATATACCGGTGTGCAGAAAAGTAAAGAGAAAGAAGGATGAGTAATGGCAGGAATATTTTCCGGACTGAAACAGATGGGCTTAGGGGATCTGGAGAACAGCGATCTGTATGCAGAAGAGAAAGCGGCGGAGAAGGAAAAGGTGTCTGCGCCGAAACCAATGCTGCCGGAGGAGAAAGAGCTGATCTATGATAAGTCTTTTACCTGTCCCGTATGCGACCATAAGTTTACATCACGTATCGTAAAAAGCGGTAAGGCAAGATCGCTGGCCATGGATCTGGATCTGCGTCCCCGGCATGAGGGAATTGATACCATAAAGTATGATGTCCTGATGTGTCCCGACTGCGGATATGCGGCGCTCAGCCGTTATTTCGACGGTATGACGGCCAGTCAGGTCCGTTCGATTCAGGAAAAGATCAGCGGTAAGGTGAAGCTGAAGAAATACACAGAGGATCACTATACCTATGAGGAGGCTATAGGGCGGTATAAGATGGCGCTGGTCTGCGCCGTGGTAAAACGGGCAAAAAACAGTGAGAAAGCCTATATCTGCCTGAAGTCGGCATGGCTTCTGCGGGGATACGGGGAGGATCTGGAGAAACGAGGTCAGCTTTCTCCCCAAAAGCGGGAAACGCTTAAGACACAGGAGATGGAGTATCTGCAGAACGCCTACAAGGGATTTGTGGAGGCCGTGCAGACAGAAAGCTATCCCATATGCGGGATGGATGAGCATACCATGGATTATCTGACGGCGGCGCTGGCTTATGAGGTGGATGAACTGGATACGGCATCCCGGTGTGTAGCGAGATTATTGGTATCCACAGCCAGTACCCGTATCAAAGACAAGGCCAGGGAGTTAAAGGAAATGATTCTGGTGAAACGAAAAGAAACAGGGAAATAAGCCATGTATGATTTAACCATTGCCCTTCGTACAGACAGTGATAAATGTCTGTACGAGCAGATTTATGAATATATCAGACAGGAAATCAGAGAGGGGAAGCTGCGTCCGGGGGAACGGCTTCCCTCTACCCGTTCTCTGGCGGAATATCTGCAGATATCCCGCAGCACGGCGGCATTGGCTTATGAACAGCTGGCGTCCGAGGGCTATATTGAGTCCCGGCCTTACAGAGGATATTATGTCTGCCGGATGGAGGAGCTTTACCTGCTGGATACAAGGGAAGAGAGCAGGGATGCTCATACGGCGGAAAAAGGTGATGAGAAAACGCAGTATCTGTATGATTTTTCCCCGATGGCTACGGATATGTCCCTGTTTCCTTTCAGCGTCTGGCGCAAAATTAATAAAAACGTCTTAAGCGACAGCAGCAGGGGACTGTTTGCCCAGGGAGATTCCCAGGGGGAATACAGCCTACGGGAGACCATCAGCCGATATCTGCATTCCTCCCGGGGCGTGAATTGCTCTCCGCAGCAGATCATTGTAGGCGCCGGGAATGACTATCTGCTGCTTTTGCTGGAAAAGATTCTGGGCAGGCATGTAAAAATTGCCATGGAGAATCCTACTTATAAAAGGGCTTATCAGATTTTCAGTTCCTTTGCCTATGAGATCACCACTGTGGATATGGACGGGTCGGGCATGTCAGTATCCGGGCTGCGCCAAAGTGATGTCACGGCAGCCTATGTCATGCCCTCCCATCAGTATCCCACCGGTGTGCTGATGCCT
>CALWLO010000058.1 GCA_944381545.1 uncultured Acetatifactor sp.
GGTTCACAGGTGTTTCTGGCACAGGGAGAGACACAAAGCCTTGACACGATGATTAAATGCATCGCCGTGGCTTCGGGTAATGATGCTTCTGTGGCGGTAGCGGAGCATATTGCCGGTTCGGAGGAAGCCTTTGTGGGGATGATGAATGAGAAGGCGCAGCAGCTGGGGATGGCAGATACCCATTTTGTGGACTGCTGCGGCCTGACTAATTCCGATGACCATTATACCACCGCCAAGGATGTGGCATTGATGAGCCGGGAATTGATTACCAAGTACCCTGAGGTTTATCAATATACGCAGATCTGGATGGAGGATATCACCCATGTGACCCGCCAGGGCACCATCAACTTTACGCTGAGTAGCACCAATAAGCTGCTGAAGCAGTATCCTTATGCTACGGGTCTGAAGACCGGCTCTACAGAAAAGGCGAAGTTCTGTCTGGCGGCAACGGCCCGGAAGGATGATATGGATATGATTGCCGTGATCATGGGTGCCTCAGATCCCAAGGCTCGGTTTCAGGATGCCCAGACCCTGCTGACATATGGATTTAACATCAGTGATATATATGTGGATCCCAATACGGATCCCCTGCCGGCGCTGCAGGTGGAGAGAGGGGTCACGGAAGAGGTGCCGCTGGCGTATGCGGGGGAATTCCGGTATCTGGATACCACGGGACAGGATCTGTCCAAGGTGGAAAAGGTGATGGAACTGCCGGAGACGGTGGAAGCCCCGGTGGAGCAGGGCGGGCAGGCAGGACGGGTAAGATATCTGCTGGAGGGAGCAGAGATTGGCAGCGTTCCCGTATTATATGGAGAGAGCGTGGCACGAGCGGTATACCGGGATTACCTGTATAAAATCTTTCAGGAATTCCTCTTGTAGGGGGATGTATATGATATAATGACCTTATTCCAGGCAGATAACGGCCGGATGGCCATCTCAATAAAAAAACTAAAGGTTACAGGCGGAGAAAAGAATGTTGGATATATTATTACTACTGTTGATGTTACTGATAATCGGGATCCTCTGGGTCATGTTGTACGACAGCAACCGTTTTGTGGTAGTACGGCATGAGATCCGGGACCGGCGGATCAGCGGCCATTACCGGGTGGTGTTCCTGTCAGATCTGCACAATAAGCAGTACGGCAGGGATAATGCCCGGCTGCTGCAGGCCATTGAGGAGGCGCAGCCGGATGCGGTGCTGGTCGGCGGAGATATGATCAACGGCAGACCGGGAGAAAAGCTGGAGAAAGCGGTGTCACTGCTGCGTAGTCTGAAGGATAAGTATCCGGTATATTATGCCAACGGCAATCATGAACACAGGCTTAAACTATATCCGGAAACCTATAAAGATGCGGCGGAAAAGTATGAGGCGGAGTTGGCCGGACTGGGAATTGTTCCCATGGTCAACAGCCATGTGCAGCTGCCGGAGGTGGGGCTGGTTATCTATGGCTCGGAGATAGACAAGTATTATTATAAACGTTTTACGGTGCCGGAGATGCCTCCGAGCTATCTTCCGGAGCTGCTGGGCCGTCCGGATCCGGCAGCCTTTACCGTGCTTCTGGCTCATAATCCGGACTATTTTCCCGGATATGCCCAGTGGGGAGCGGATCTGGTGCTGTCCGGTCATGTGCATGGCGGCATTGTGCGGGTGCCCGTCTGGGGCCGGGGAATACTTTCGCCGAATGTCCGTTTTTTTCCAAAATCTGACGGCGGCGTATTTCGGGAGAACCATAGCACCATGATCCTGAGCCGGGGACTGGGGATGCACACAATTCCGTTTCGGCTGTTCAATCCCGGGGAACTGATCGTCATTGACTTCGCAGAACAATAGTTTGGGTTGATTGCAGCGGTAAAATCAGGTACAATATGGTAACAGTTCAGCCATACAAGTTATGAGTTGAGCGCCTGATTATGAGCAAAGTCAGCTGCAAAGCAGCGTCAAAGCGCCGCAGGCGCAGCTTTGCGAACGGCGCAGGCGCCGGCTGCTGCACAATATGCAAAGAGGATGAAGGCATGGCCATACAGGTTAAATTGGAGGCGTTTGAGGGCCCGTTAGATTTGCTGCTGCACCTGAATGAGAAAAACAAGGTGGATATCTATGATATTCCCATTGTGGAGATAACCCAGCAGTATCTGGATTATATTAAACAGATGGAAATGGAAGACATGAATATCATGAGTGAGTTTCTGGTCATGGCAGCCACGCTGATTGATATTAAATGCCGCATGCTGCTGCCCAAAGAGGTGAATGAGGATGGGGAGGAGGAAGATCCCAGAGCCGAACTGGTGCAGAAGCTTCTGGAATATAAGATGTATAAGTACATGTCTTATGAACTGCGGGACAGGCAGGTAGATGCGGAGAAAAGCTTTTATCGCAGTCAGCAGCTGCCGAAGGAGGTTGCCGCCTATCGTCAGCCTATCCATTACGAAGAGCTGATCGGCGATATGAACCTTGCCAGGTTAAATGATATCTTCAAGGCCATGCTGAAGCGTCAGGAGGATAAGATTGATCCGATCCGAAGCAATTACGGAAATATTGAAAAGGATGAAGTAGATATGGACGAGCGTTCTCTGTATGTGGAGGCCTATGCCCGGAACCATAAAAGCTTCAGTTTTCGGGGGATGCTGGAGAAGCAGACCAGCAAGATGCAGGTGATCGTCACTTTTCTGGTGATCCTGGAACTGATGAAAACCGGAAAAATCACCATATCTCAGGAAAATATTTTTGATGATATTCTGATTGAGTCAAACGTATATGAAGAAAGGTAAACTACATGATGGAACGGATTCAGGCAAAAGCGGCAATAGAAGCAATCCTGTTTGCAATGGGAGAATCGGTAGAAATCAGCCGCCTTGCAGATGCGATAGAGGAGGATGTAAAGACCACCAAGGATATACTGGCACAGATGGAAGAGGAATACAGGCAGGAGGGGAGAGGGATCTGCATTGCCCGGTTTGATCATGCCGTACAGCTCTGTACCAAAGCAGAGATGTATGAATATCTGATTAAAATTGCAAAAGCGCCCAGGAAAATGGCGCTGACGGATACTGTGATGGAGACCCTGTCCATTATCGCTTATAAGCAGCCCATTACCAGGGTGGAGATCGAGCGGATCAGAGGTGTCAGCTGTGACCATGCCATCAATAAGCTGCTGGAATATGATCTGATTATGGAGCTGGGCAGGCTGGATGCCCCGGGCAGGCCGCTGCTTTTCGGCACGACGGAGCAGTTCCTGCGCTGTTTTGGTGTGGGAAGCCTGGAGGAACTGCCGGAGCTTTCCGCTGTACAGATGGAGGAATTTAAGCAGCAGGCAGAAGCGGAGGTGCAGCTACAGCTGGACATATAGCTGCAGCTGCACCTCCGTGCAGGATTCTATTTCATATATTTGCCCGGCGCCACATATATTGTGAGGAGGAAATGATGCGGCGGTAAGGCTTGCGGTATGCAGAAAAAGGATAGATGGAAAAAAAGCCTCAGGAGATACCTGTGTGTTCTGTGTTGTCTGGTGACAATGCTGCAGCAGAGGACAGTCTGTGCTCAGGAGCCGGAGGCAGAGACGATTTATGCCCAGGCTGCGGTACTGATGGATGCGGATTCCGGGAGAATATTATATGATAAAAACGGTGCGCAGATACTGGCCATGGCCAGTACCACCAAGATTATGACCTGTATCCTTACCCTGGAGCTGGCCGATACACAGGAGATGGTGGAAATCTCCTCTTATGCAGCCTCCATGCCCAAGGTAAAGCTGTATGTGCAGAAAGGGGAACAATATCGGCTGGAGGATCTGTTGTACAGCCTGATGCTGGAATCCCATAATGATGCCGCAGTAGCCATAGCGGAACATGTGGGGCGAAAGTATCTATCCCAGGAGCTGCAGGAGAAATCTCCCGCCGATTATACTGTAGAGGAGAGCAAACAGGCTGTGGCAGCCTTTGCATCGCTGATGAATCAGAAAGCCAGGGAGATCGGCTGTGAAAATACCTGGTTTATTACGCCCAATGGGTTGGATGCCACAGAAATCCTGACCTTGGAGAGCGGAGAAACCATAGAAAAATATCATTCTACCACGGCTCTGGATCTGGCTACCATTATGTGCTACTGTATCCGCCGTTCCGCTCAAAAAGAGGCTTTCTTAAAGATTACCCAGACTCCTTCCCACAGCTTTTCCATTGAAAGCGGACGCAGCTTCTCCTGTGTCAACCATAATGCTTTTCTGCAGATGATGCAGGGAGCCATAAGTGGAAAAACCGGGTTTACCAATAAGGCCGGCTATTGCTATGTGGGGGCGCTTAAGCGGGACGGAAAGACCCTGGTTGTGGCGCTGCTGGCCTGCGGCTGGCCCAATAATAAGGGATATAAATGGTTGGATACGAGAACGCTGATGAATTACGGGCTGGAGGATTTTACCTATCATTCCCTGGATGAGGCAGCCTATGATGAAGCTTTGCTGGAGGAGATCCACGTGCTGGGGGGACAGACGGCAGAAATTGACCAGGAGGCGTATGTGCCGGTGAGAATCCTGGAACGGTGGGATGAGGGAAGGTATGGCGTGGATCCTGTGGCTGGTGAGGACACTGAAGGAATTGGGGGGACACAGGAAGAGATCCGGGGACTCCTCTTAAAGGAGGGCGAAGAGATCCAGGTAGAATGTCATATGGAAAAGCAGCTGCAGGCTCCGGTTGCGGCAGGGGAGCAGGTGGGCACCATACAGTATCTGTTCCAGGGCAAGGTCTACCGGGAAGAACATATTGTCACTGCGGGGGCAGTAAAGGAGATTGATTACCGCTGGTGCTTTGAAAAGATATTGCAGTTATTTGTGATATAGAAGCCCGGGAGATAAACAAAATTCTTACAAAAAATGCAATTCGTGCTAGGCGAGTTGTATTTTTTATGTTATAATATCAATGACATTAATCATGGGGGCATTTGTGTTTTTTTTGAACTCCCCCCAGTTAATTTGTTATTATTTACTCATTATAAATGGAGGGCTGAAACATGAGTACTACTTCAAAAGCGAGTCAAAGAATAGAAGCTTTGCTCGATGCAAACAGTTTCGTTGAAATCGGCGCCTTGGTAACTGCCAGAGCAACGGATTTCAATCTGAAACAGAATGATACTCCTTCAGACGGTGTAGTTACCGGCTACGGGGTAATTAACGGTAATCTTGTCTATGTGTACAGCCAGGATGCTTCCGTAATGAACGGATCCGTAGGGGAGATGCATGCAAAGAAGATTGTCCGTTTGTATGATCTGGCTATGAAGACGGGAGCGCCTGTGATCGGGCTGATTGATTCTGCAGGACTTCGTCTGCAGGAGGCCACGGATGCACTGAATGCCTTCGGGGAGATCTATTTGAAGCAAACCCTGGCTTCGGGAGTGATCCCTCAGATCACGGCGATCTTTGGTACATGCGGCGGCGGACTGGGACTGTTCCCCACCATGACCGATTTCACCTTTATGGAAGAGAAGAGTGCCAAATTGTTTGTAAACGCACCTAATGCACTGGAGGGCAATGTGATCACCAAGTGTGATACTTCTTCCGCAGAGTTCCAGGCTAAGGAGAGCGGCATTGTGGACATAACCGGTGATGAAGATGCCATTCTGACAGGGATCAGAAAGCTGGTAGGCTTCCTGCCCGCCAATAATCAGGAGATAGCTGCCGATGAGTGCAGCGATGACTTAAATAGAGCATCCGCAGAATTGGCGGGCTGTGTGGGAGATACCGCTGTGTTTCTGTCAATTCTGGCAGACAGTAATGATTTCCTGGAAGTAAAATCCGGTTATGCCAAGGATATGGTGACTGGCTTTATCCGGTTAAACGGAGCGACCATTGGCTGTGTGGCTAACCGCAGCGAGGTATATGACGAAGAGGGCAAGGTGGCTGAGAAGATGGATGCCGTACTTACCCGGCAGGGCTGTGAAAAGGCGGCGGATTTCATCAATTTCTGTGACAGCTTTAATATTCCGGTGCTGTCCCTGACCAATGTGAAGGGCTATGAGGCAACCGTGTGTTCTGAAAAGGAGATTGCCAGAGCGGTAGCCAAGCTTACATATGCTTTTGCTAATGCAACGGTTCCGAAAGTAAACCTGATTCTGGACAAGGCTTACGGCACCGCTTATGTGGCGATGAATTCCAAGGCGATTGGCGCTGATCTGACTCTGGCATGGCCTGATGCGCAGATCGGTACTATGGATGCCAAGCTTGCGGCGAAGATCATGTATGACGGGCAGGGCGCAGAGGTAATCGAAGCAAAGGCCGCTGAATATGCAGCGCTGCAGAACGGCGCTGTCAGCGCAGCACAGAGAGGGTATGTGGATCAGATCGTAGAAGCGGCGGATACGAGAAAGTATATCATCGGTGCTTTTGAAATGTTATGCACAAAGAGTGAAGACCGTCCGGCGAAGAAGCATGGAACTGTATAGAAAGGGTGTTTAGTATGAAGAAATTAACAGCAATCATTTGTACGATAGCCTGTGTCTTTGGTTTGACGGCCTGTGGAAGTGATTTGGGAGACAGATTGACTGCAGCAGCTCTCAATACGGTGATCGGTATGGGAACTGTATTCGTTGTTTTGATCCTGATTATTTTCATTATTTCGCTGTTCCGTTTTATCCCGATCCTTCAGGATAAGCTGACCCGGGGGAAGGCAAATAAGGCAGATACCAAGCAGGAGAGTATCGACAACACTATCGCACAGATTGTGGAAAAGGAAGAAAGCACAGATCTGTCCGATGACCTGGAACTGGTAGCCGTAATTGCAGCAGCGATTGCTGCCAGTGAGGGAAGCGCTTCTACTGACGGTTTCGTGGTGAGAAGCATTCGTAAAACAAACAGAGCAAGAAGAGTATAAAGATGGAGGAATCAAATATGAAAAATTATACCATTACCGTAAATGGCAACGTATATGACGTAGTAGTAGAAGAGGGAGCATCCACAGGTGCTACCGTAGCGGCTCCCGCAGCTCCCGTAGCGCCCAAGGCAGTGGCAGTGCCCAAGGCTCCCGCAGCAGCTCCTAAGGCGGCAGGCGGCGCAGGAAGCGTGAAGATTGAGGCCGGTGCAGCCGGTAAGGTATTCAAGGTAGAGGCCGCAGTTGGTCAGGCTGTAAAGGCTGGTGATCCTGTTGTGGTTCTGGAAGCCATGAAGATGGAAATTCCTGTTGTTGCGCCTCAGGACGGCACTGTGGCGAGTATTGATGTGGCAGTTGGTGATGCTGTTGAAGCCGGCGATGTACTGGCTACCATGAATTAAACATTCCTTATAGATATGGAATGAATTACAACAGGAGGTCAACACATGGAGTATATAGCGAATACGCTAAACAATCTAATCCATCAGACAGCGTTTTTTAACCTGACCTGGGGAAACTATGTGATGATTGTAGTTGCGTGTATTTTCCTTTATTTAGCTATCCGTAAGGGGTTTGAGCCTTTATTGCTCACACCGATAGCTTTCGGTATGCTGCTGGTGAATATCTATCCGGATATTATGCTGTCCATTGAAGATTCGTCCAATGGAGTCGGCGGCTTACTGTATTATTTTTACTTATTGGATGAATGGGCGATCCTGCCCTCCCTGATCTTTATGGGCGTGGGTGCGATGACGGATTTTGGTCCCCTGATTTCCAATCCCAAGAGCTTTCTGCTGGGAGCTGCGGCGCAGTTTGGTATTTTTATGTCCTATTTCGGCGCCATCTTTATGGGCTTTAATGATAAGGCAGCTGCAGCCATATCCATTATTGGCGGTGCGGATGGCCCGACTTCCATCTTCCTGGCCGGTAAGCTGGGGCAGACGGCGCTTTTGGGCCCCATTGCTGTGGCGGCATATTCCTATATGTCCCTGGTACCCATTATCCAGCCCCCCATCATGAAGCTGCTGACCACTGAGAAGGAGAGAAAGATCAAGATGGGTCAGCTCCGTCCGGTAAGTAAGCTGGAGAAGATCCTTTTCCCCATTATCGTTACGATAGTGGTATGTATGATTCTGCCCACCACCACTCCCCTGGTTGGTATGCTGATGCTGGGTAACCTGTTCAGAGAGTCCGGTGTGGTAAGACAGCTGACAGATACGGCTTCCAATGCCCTGATGTACATCGTGGTTATCATACTGGGTACTTCCGTAGGCGCTACCACCAGTGCAGAAGCCTTCCTGAACTGGGATACCATCAAGATCGTTATCTTAGGTCTGGTAGCCTTTGCTTTCGGTACGGCAGCCGGTGTGTTATTCGGTAAGCTGATGTGTATTGCCACTAAGGGCAAGGTAAATCCGCTCATTGGTTCTGCGGGTGTATCAGCAGTGCCCATGGCGGCTCGTGTGTCCCAGAAGGTCGGTGCAGAAGCAGATCCCACCAATTTCCTGTTGATGCATGCGATGGGGCCTAACGTTGCCGGAGTGATTGGTACTGCCGTTGTAGCCGGAACCTTTATGGCCATCTTCGGTGTATTCTAAGCTGTGTGAAATGCAGCCCGATGAAAGAACGGAAAGGCTGTAACCGGCCATCGGAATGGTACCGGGAGGCCGGTTACGAAACGATAAATAGGAGGAAACGTAAATGTCAGAACAAGTTAAAAAACCGATTAAAATTACGGAAACTATACTGCGTGACGCTCACCAGTCTCTGATTGCTACCAGAATGCCTACCGAGTTTATGCTTCCTATTGTGGAGAAGATGGATCAGGTCGGATACCACTCTGTAGAGTGCTGGGGCGGAGCAACCTTTGATGCATCTTTGAGATTCCTGAAGGAAGATCCCTGGGACAGACTGCGCAAGCTTCGTGATGGATTTAAAAAGACCAAGCTGCAGATGCTGTTCCGCGGCCAGAATATTCTGGGCTACAGACCCTATGCGGATGATGTGGTGGATGCGTTTGTACAAAAATCTATCGCCAACGGTATAGATATCATTCGTATTTTTGACTGCCTGAACTATTTGCCCAATCTGCAGGAGGCGGTTAATGCCACCAATAAGATGAAACAGCAGGAGGGCAGAGGGCATGCTCAGGTGGCTTTGGCCTATACTCTGGGCGATGCCTATACCCTGGAGTACTGGGCGGATATGGCAAAGAAGATTGAGGAGATGGGTGCGGATTCCATCTGTATCAAGGATATGGCAGGCTTGCTGGTGCCTTACAAGGCATCGGAGCTGGTGGCAGCCATGAAAGAGAATACCAAGCTTCCCATTCAGCTGCATACCCATTATACCTCCGGTGTGGCAAGTATGACTTATCTGAAGGCTGTAGAGGCCGGTGTGGATGTAATCGATACGGCAATGAGTCCTTTCGCAATGGGTACGTCACAGCCTGCTACCGAAGTGATGGTAGAGACTTTCAGGGGAACTCCCTATGATACCGGTTTTGACCAGAATCTGCTGGCGGAGATTGCGGATTACTTCCGTCCTTACAGAGATGAGTGCTTAAAGAACGGCCTGCTCAACCCCAAGGTGATGGGGGTTGACATTAAGACCCTGTTGTATCAGGTACCCGGCGGTATGCTTTCCAACATGGTGAGCCAGTTAAAGGAGCAGAATGCAGAGGATAAGTATTATGATGTGCTCAAGGAGATCCCCCAGGTGCGTAAGGATCTGGGCGAGCCTCCTCTGGTTACTCCTTCCTCTCAGATCGTGGGCACTCAGGCAGTGTTCAACGTTCTGATGGGCGAGAGATATAAGATGGCTACCAAGGAGACCAAGGCAGTGCTGAGAGGCGAATACGGCCAGACCGTTAAGCCCATGAGCCAGGAGGTCATTGACAAGGTGATTCCCGGCGAAACCAGACTGACCGGACGCTTTGCAGATACTCTGGGCAGCGAGATGGATAAGCTGGAGAATGAGATGAAGGAATGGAAGCAGCAGGATGAGGATGTACTGTCCTATGCATTGTTCCCTCAGGTGGCTACTGACTTCTTCAAATACCGTCAGGCACAGCAGGAGAAAGTGGATATGACCCAGGCTGATACCATAAATGGCGCATATCCGGTATAAGGAATTTTAAGAGATGCGATACAAAAGTCCCGGTTTGGCAAGAACCGGGACTTTTGATGCGGCCAAGCTTGACAAAAGGATTTTCATTATGTAGAATAACGAGTGTTATATGTTGTAGTTTCTGAATCAGCAGGAGAAATGATATGCCCAGAAAAGAAAGCATTACCAAAGAACAGATATTGGATACTGCATTTGCCATGACCCGGGAGGAGGGCTTTGCCAGCGTAACCGCCCGAAAGGTAGCGGCTAAGGTGGGCTGTTCCACGCAGCCGATTTTCCGGGTATATCAGAATATGGAGGAATTGTGGGATGCCGTCTATGATAAAGCGGCGTTATTTTTTCAAGATTATTACAGCCTCTATCCGAGGATGGCGCATACCCCCTTTGTCAATCTGGGGATGGCATACATTGCCTTTGCCAGGGAGGAAGGACATCTGTTTGAACTGCTCTTTCTTTCCCAGGGCAAAAACAGAAAGAGCATGTATGATCTGTTAAACGGTGACGACGGTAATGTGCTGTATGAGATCGACAGGGCCAAAGCAGAGGGGTGCGGCCGTCCCCAGGAGGTCTTCATGAGGATGTGGATATTTATTCACGGCAGCGCATGCATGACGCTGACCGGAGATTACGATCTGACCAATGTGGAGACTTTGTCCGTATTGAAGCAGGTCTATGGACAGTTTGCCAGATAGGATACGGGATTACGGAATTCCCGATAAAAGGAGTATGATAAATGGGGTATAATGTGCTTGACAGGATCAGAGAACAATATGACGGCATGAGTAAGGGACACAAAAAGATTGCAGCCTTTATTCTGGAGCATTATGATCAGGCAGTATTTATGACGGCGGCGCGCCTGGGGGATACCCTGCGGATCAGCGAGTCTACAGTGGTGAGATTCGCATCAGGTATCGGCTATGCCGGTTATCCGGAATTTCAGCGGGCATTGGAGGAATGCGTACAGAACAAGCTCAGTAATGTTCAGAAGATAGACGCCAAGTACGGACACAGCTCACAGTCGGAGATTCTGACTTCCGTACTGACGGCAGATATCGAAAAGCTGCAGCATACCATACAGCATCTGGATGCGGCAGCCTTTGAAACGGCAGTAGATACGATTCTGACAGCGGATCATATCTATATCATGGGACTGCGCAGCAACCAGCCTTTAGCGGAATTTCTGCATTTTTACCTGAATATGATCCGGGGAAATGTGGTACTTCTTAAGACTACCAGCGTCAGTGAAACCTTTGAACAGATGATCAGGATCTATGAGAAGGACTGCTTCATCGGCATCAGCTTTCCCCGATACTCCATGCGAACTCTGAAGGCCATGGAATTTGCCAATGACAGGAATGCCAAGGTAATCGCCATTACCGATTCCATTCATTCTCCCATGAATCTGTACTCCTCCTGTAATTTGCTGGCTCGCAGCGATATGGTGTCCATTGTGGATTCCCTGGTGGCGCCTTTAAGCGTGATTAATGCCCTGGTGGTGGCGCTGTGTCTGAAATGTCCTCAGGAGGTAAAACAGAACCTGGAGATGCTGGAGGAGACATGGAACAATTATCAGGTATATTTAAATGACGAGATCAATTTCATTGATGATGAACCGATCTTAAATTATTCTCTGAGAAAAGAGGAGTAAGCAAGATGCATGTAATCGTGGTGGGCGGCGGCGCTGCCGGTATGATCTCGGCCATAGCTGCAGCCGGGGAGGGAGTCCGGGTGACTCTGCTGGAGCAGAATGAAAAGCTGGGCAAAAAGCTGTTTATTACCGGTAAGGGAAGATGTAATGTGACCAATGCCGGAGACATGGAGCAGGTTATTGCCAATGTGATGACCAATGAAAAATTTCTATACAGTGCCTTTCACGGTTTTGATAACAGGGCGGTAATGGAACTGCTGGAGGCGGAGGGCTGTCCCCTGAAGGTGGAGCGGGGGGAGAGGGTATTTCCGGTCAGCGACCATTCCTCCGATATTATCGGCGCATTGACCAGAGGCCTGAAACGCCTGCAGGTGGAAATCCGGCTGCATACCCGGGTGAAGGAACTCTGGTGGGAGGAGCCTGGGAAAGATACTCCGGAGATGCTTCGGGAGAAGAGCTCTATAGCGAAAAAAGCGGTAATCAGAGGAAGGATACGGGGTGTTGTGCTCGCAAATGGCAAACGGCTGGCAGCTGACAGCGTCATCCTGGCCACCGGGGGATTATCCTATCCCAGCACCGGAGCTACCGGGGATGGTTACCTCTTTGCAAAAGCAACCGGACATGGTATCATAGAATGTAAACCATCCTTAGTGCCTTTTCGGAT
>CALWLO010000059.1 GCA_944381545.1 uncultured Acetatifactor sp.
TAATATAGTTAAATATAATATAGATACGATTGTCATTTTTATTCTTATGTAATATTGAATAAAGAGGGGATTTGATTGTAATATCATTTCTCTTCTTTAAACAATATTATTAAATTTGTTACAAGGCACATCATAACAGAAGCCGTCCGACTTGTCAACCCCCGTTTAAAAACCGCTGAACTATTACATTTTCTGCAGCATTCCGGTATTTTTACCTGGTTGATGCTGAAAAAATTCACAAATTTCTGGATGTTTCGATGCAGGCTTCCATGGCATCCATCACTGCCGCCCGCAGTCCCTTTTCCTCCAGCACCTTCACGGCCTGGATCGTTGTGCCCCCGGGAGAACACACCATATCCTTCAGCTCTCCGGGATGCTTCCCGGTCTCCAGCATCAGCTTTGCACTGCCCAATACCGCCTGTGCCGCAAAGGTATAGGCCTGCTGCCGGGGCATGCCTGCCGCCACCGCAGCATCCCCCATCGCTTCCAGGAACAGAAAAACATAGGCAGGGGAACTGCCGCTGACGCCTACCACCGCATCCATCAACCGCTCCGGCACTTCTTCCGCTATGCCAAAGCTGCGTAGCAGCTCCATAACTTCCTTCAGTTCCTCCCGGCTCACCCGGTCATTGGCGCATACACCGCTGCAGCCCGCCAGCACCAGCGCCGGTGTGTTGGGCATGCAGCGTACGATCTTTCTCTCTACGCCAAACTGCTGTGAAACAAAATCCAGGCTCTTGCCTGCCGCAATGCTGACGATCACGGTCTCAGGCCGCACCGCAGAGCGAATCTCCCCGATCACTTCCGGATAAAATTGCGGTTTTACAGCAAGAAACAGGATATCCGCCTGGCGAGCAACCGCCGTATTGGAAAGATACGTGATGATCCCATACTTTCCCTCAGCCCTTTCACAGGTCTCTGCCAACCTGTCCGAACCGATAATATCCTCCCTTCGGGCCGCCCCCTTTTGCAGCATGCCGCCGATCATAGCCGTGGCCATATTGCCCAAACCGATAAAACCTATTTTTTTTGTCTTCTCCATTCTTCCTTCATCCTTTCTGCATATGTCTCTGCCGATGAGCCTCGTACACCAGCAGTGAGGCGGCAATGGCCGCATTCAGTGATTCCACCTGTCCCTCCATGGGGATTTTCAGATAGGAATCCGCCAGCTCTGCGGTCTCCCTGCGCAGGCCGTTTCCTTCATTGCCGATCAGAAAAGCGGTTCCCCCGATAAAAGAAAAACTGCCGCAATAGTCCTGCCCCTGCAGATGAGCCGCATAAACCCTGACCCCCTTTTCCCGCAGCGTTCCGACAATTTCCCCCATACTCTCCGTATAGAAAAACGGGATACGGTATATGGATCCCATAGTGGCTCTGATCGTCTTGGGGTTAAAAATATCTACCGTATTTTTGCTCATGATAACACCTGTTATTCCCGCTCCTTCTCCGGTTCGCAGTATGGTTCCCAGATTGCCCGGATCCTGCAAGTCCTCCAGCAGCACCAGCAGCGGTCTGTCCGTCTGCAGCAGCTGCGCCAATGTATACGCCGGCTGCTCCAGAACGGTCAGAATCCCCTGGGGAGTCCGGGTATCGGACATACGGGCAAAAACCGTCTCCGATACCACCTCATATCCGGTTTTTTTCAGTTTTTCTTCTATATAAATATCACTCTTTTCCTGCCGGCTGCCCAGGTGCTGAAGCAGGACATCTGTCAGGTATACCTCCCGGATCAGATCAGTTGGCGCCTCCTCATACATTTTCAGCCCTTCTGCCAAAAATATGCCATCCTGTCTGCGGGTCTTTGCACTGGTCTGCCACTGCACGATTTGTTTTACTTTCTGATTGGCTATGCTGGTAATCATGGGATTTTCTCCTAAAAAACAGCTGTTATACACGCCCTCTGCGGCAGTATAACAGCTGTTGCCGTCCTTATAGCAAACTCTAGATGGATAACAGTCTTGCTATCTCATACTGATACTCATTAATACCCTTCTGCATATTCAGAGCTTCCTCAATATCAAAATCCACGAAATCACCGTTACGGTAACCCACAACTCTGTTGGTCTTGCCCTGCAGCAGGATATCCACTGCATAGGCACCCATGATGGATGCGTAATAGCGGTCTTTGCAGGTAGGACTACCGCCTCGCTGCATATATCCTAAGATCGTTGCGCGGGTCTCAATACCGGTGGCCGCCTCAATCCTTCTTGCCATAGAAGTGGAATGTCCGATGCCCTCTGCATTGACAATAATATGATGGGTCTTACCCTTTTTACGGTTGTCAATAATATTGTTGATAATCGCCTGTTCATTATAATCATACTTCTCCGGAAGCAGAATATCCTCTGCGCCGTTGGCAATACCGCACCACAGAGCAATGTAACCGGCATTACGACCCATTACCTCGATAATACTGCAGCGCTCATGGGAGGAGGAGGTATCCTTTACCTTATCGATGGCCTGCATGGCAGTATTGATCGCTGTGTCGAAGCCGATGGTATAATCGGTGCAGGAAATATCCAGGTCGATAGTACCGGGCAGGCCCACCGTATTGATGCCCAGCCTTGCCAGCTTCTGTGCGCCTCTGTAGGAGCCGTCTCCGCCGATGACCACGATACCGTCGATCCCGTGCTTTCTGCAGATCTCCGCACCCTTCTGCTGTCCCTCGGGCGTCTTGAACTCCAGGCAGCGCGCCGTACCTAAGATCGTACCGCCTCTCTGAATAATATCAGACACATCCTTCGTCTGCATATCTATAATCTCTTCATTTAACAGGCCGTTATAGCCCTTCTTAATTCCCTTAACCTGCAGTCCTTTCGCAATAGCTGTACGTACTACTGCACGAATGGCTGCATTCATGCCGGGCGCATCTCCGCCGCTGGTCAACACACCAATTGTTTTTAATTGCTTCTCCATGATGCCTTATCCTCCTAACGTAAGCTCCTATATGCCTCATCATTTTCTTATTTTAATCCATTTCCTTATGGTTTTCAATAGGTTTTGTTAGAAATTTAACGTTTTCGTCGCCAAAAAGAGCGTTCAGACGCTGCTTCAGTACCTCGTCCGCCCGTACATTGCGATTATCCGGCAGGATTTTTACAGACTTCGGATTTCGGATAAAGATCACAACATGATCCTCTCCGTCCGAATCCGCAATCGCCTCCAGCAGCTGTTTCTCAGCCTGCTGATAGGCTTCCACCGTAGGGAACTGGATCCAGACACCCTCCGGCATCTTGCTGACGCCAGTTTTTGCGCCCTCGGGGGCTGTGGGGTTCATTTGCTGCCGGTATTGGGCAGGCTGCCGCCAGGTGCCGCCGCTGCCGTTTATCCCGTTTTTTCCGTTTGCTCCGTAGCTGCCCCGGTTGTTTCCGCCATAGCCGGCCGGGCGGGAGTTTCTTCCCCGGGCCTGGAAGAGCTTCCCGCCCTGGATCGCCTCCTCAAAGCTGACGATCTGCTCGCAGATTAATTTGGCGTCCTTATCCTCCTCCACAGAAATGCGCCCCTTGATAAACACCTTGGCATCCTCCGCAAGCAGAGCGGAATATTGCTCATAATCCCTGGGAAATACAACCACCTCCACATTTCCCACCAGGTCCTCCAGACTGATAAACGCCATCACCTGATTATTCCTCGTGTATTTGATGGTTTTCTCTGCAATCATACCGCCGACCACCGCCGTCTCCCGATCCGGCACCGCCGCCTGTCCGGTCTCCTCATCCAGCGCAAAATCGCTGCTCCGGTAGGTGGCATGCTTCTGCAGCAGCTCCTGATATTCCTCCAGCGGATGTCCGCTGACATAGATGCCCAGCACCTCCTTTTCAAAAGCCAGCATCATCTCCCTGGGATACTCTCCCACATCCGGCATGCGGATATCAAACTCCTCCTTATCCTCCTCGCCGGCAATATCAAAAAGAGACATCTGTCCTGCCAGGTTGTTCTTTTTATCTTTTACAATATGATCCATGATCTGCACATAGACGCTCATGCACTGCTTCCGGGTTCCCCCCAGGCTGTCCAGGGCGCCGGCCTTGATAAAGTTCTCAATGGCCCGCTTGTTCACATCCAGATCCGCCACTCTGGTGATGAAATCCTTTAGGTTGGTATAGGGACCCCGCAGCCGCCGCTCCTCCACAATCGCCTCAATGATCGGCCGGCCCACATTCTTAATGGCAGTCAGGGCATAGCGGATATTTCCTTCCGCCACGGAAAAGCCCGAATCCCCCTGGTTGATATCCGGAGGCAGGATCCGGATCCCCATGCTCCGGCAGGACAGAATATATTCGGACACCTTTTTCGGATTATCGATCACCGAAGTCAAAAGCGCCGCCATAAACTCCACCGGATAATAATATTTCAGCCATGCCGTCTGCAGGGTCACCACCGCATAACAGGCCGCATGGGATTTATTAAACGCATAATTGGCAAAATCCATCATTTCGTCAAAAATACGGTTGGCCGTTTTCTCATCAATCCCCCTTGCCACACAGCCCGGCACGCCCTCTTCTGCATTGCCATGGACAAAATTCTCTCTCTCCTTTTCCATGACGGAATGCTTCTTCTTACTCATGGCTCGCCGCACCAGATCGCTGCGCCCCATGGTATAACCGCCCAGATCCCTTACGATCTGCATGACCTGTTCCTGATAGACCATACAGCCGTAGGTGTTTTTCAGGATCGGCTCCAGCTGGGGACAGGCATAGCTGGTTTCGGCCGCATTGTTTTTGCCCTGAATATATTTGGGAATGAAGTCCATGGGGCCGGGACGGTACAGAGAGATACCGGCCACAATATCCTCAAAGTTCTGAGGCCGCAGTTCCTTCATAAAGCTCTTCATCCCACCGCTCTCCAGCTGGAAGATGCCCTCGGTTCTGCCGGTGCCGATGTAGGAGAGCACCTTGGGATCGTTAAAATCAATATTGTCTATATCGATCCTTTTGCCCGTAGTCTGCTCCACAAAATTCACGGTATCGCGGATTACCGTCAGGTTCCGCAGGCCCAAAAAGTCCATCTTTAACAGTCCCAGCTCCTCCAGCGGATCCTTGGTATACTGTGTGGTAATGGAACCGTCCCCCCCTCTGGACAGGGGAACAAATTCGTCTGCCGCAGCCGGGCAGATCACCACTCCCGCCGCATGCATACCGGTATTACGGGGCAGGCCCTCTAAGCGCTTGCACATATCAATCAATACATGCACCTGCTCGTCCTCTCGATAGAGCTTATTTAATTCAGGGCTTTTCTCCAGCGCCAGATCCAGCGTAATATTCAGATCTCCCGGCACCAGCTTGGCGATCCCGTCCACATAGGCATAGGGCAGATCCATGACCCGGCCCACATCCCGGATCACGCCCTTGGCCCCCAAAGTACCGAAGGTCACGATCTGTACCACCTTCTCCGCTCCGTACTTACGGCTCACATAGTCAATGACCTCCTGTCTCCGATTGGGGCAGAAGTCGATATCAATATCCGGCATGGATACACGCTCCGGATTCAGAAAACGCTCAAACAGCAGATTGTAGCGGATGGGATCAATATTGGTGATCTTCAGGCAGTAAGAGACAATGCTTCCCGCCGCACTGCCCCGCCCCGGGCCCACCGGAATGCCGTTCGTCTTTGCATAATTGATAAAATCCCATACAATCAAAAAATAATCCACAAAGCCCATGGTATGGATCACATCCAGCTCATAGTCCAGGCGCTCCTGCAGGGTCATGCCCGTATCCCCCGCAGGCTGGGAGCCGTCCCCATAGCGTTCCTGCAGGCCGTCCCGGCACAGCTTATTGAGATACCCCCAGGAGTCATACCCCTGGGGCACCTCATAATGGGGGAGCTTGCGGACGCCAAATTCGATCTCCACATGGCATCTGTCCGCAATCCGCTGGGTATTCTCCACCGCTTCCCATGCATAGGGAAAGAGTTCCCTCATCTCCTCCTCGCTCTTGACATAGTACTGGCCGCCCTCATAGCGCAGGCGGTCTTCATCCGCCAGCTTTTTGCCGGTTTGCAGGCACAGCAGAATATCATGGGCTTCCACATCGGTGGCATAGGTATAATGTACATCATTGGTGACCACCAGCGGGATATCCAGCTGGTGGCTCATCTGCATCAGCTCCATGTTCACCCGTCTCTGTTCCGGGATACCGTGATCCTGCAGTTCCAGGAAATAATTGCCCTTGCCAAAGCAGGCTTGATACTTTAAGGCGCTTTTCCTGGCCTCGTCCAGAAGTCCCTTGGAAATATTCCGCTGCACCTCTCCTGCCAGGCAGGCGGACAGGGCGATAATCCCCTCATGATACTTCTGCAGTACCTCCATATCCACCCGGGGCTTGTAATAATATCCCTCTGTGAAGCCTCTGCTGACAATTTTCATCAGATTGGCATAACCCGTATTGTTCTCCGCCAGCAGCACCAGATGATAATAGCGATCCTCGCCGCCGGTCAGTTCCTTGTCAAAACGGGAGTTCGGCGCCACATAGACCTCACAGCCGATGACCGGATTAATCCCTGCAGCCTTGGCCTCCCGGTAGAACTCCAGCACACCGTACATAACACCATGATCGGTGATGGCCGCACTGTCCATGCCCAACTCTTTCACCCGTTTCACATATTCCTTAATCTTATTGGAACCGTCCAGCAGGGAATATTCCGTATGGACGTGCAGATGTGCAAATGCCATGGTCTAAGCTCCTTTATTCAAACAATTCTGCATTTATTCTATCATTAAAAAAAGGACAGTACAAGCATGGATTGAGGTGTCCATTACCGGTATTATCCTTTTTCTTTTTGTCCTTTTTTATTACCTCATTGCAAAAGGTCAGGAGATTGGATTCCTCTTACCTACCAAAAGCCCCGCCTGCGGTACAACCCAAATAGAATCCCAAGCAGAATCCCTTACAGATATTTCCTCAGTAGTTCCACCTTGTCCAGGCGCTCCCAGGGGAGATCCAGGTCATTGCGGCCAAAATGTCCGTAAGCCGCCGTCTGGCGATAGATGGGTCTGCGCAGATCCAGCATCTTAATGATACCTGCAGGACGCAGGTCAAAATTCTCCCGGATGATCTCCACCAGCTTCTCCTCCGACAGCTTTCCTGTGCCGAAAGTATCCACCATAATAGAAGTGGGATGTGCCACACCGATGGCATAGGACAGCTGAATCTCGCACTTTTCCGCCAGACCGGCCGCCACAATATTTTTTGCCACATATCTTGCTGCGTAAGCTGCACTTCTGTCCACCTTGGTACAGTCCTTACCGGAAAAAGCGCCGCCGCCATGACGGGCATAGCCCCCGTAAGTATCTACGATGATCTTCCGGCCTGTCAGACCGCTGTCGCCGTTGGGACCGCCGATCACAAAACGGCCGGTGGGATTGATAAAAAACTTGGTATCTGCGTCAATCATCTCTGCGGGCAGAACCGGATCCAATACATACTTTCTGATATCGGCATGGATCTGCTCCTGGGTCACCTTCTCATCATGCTGAGTGGATAATACCACTGCCTCCAGGCGGAAAGGCTTGCCGTTTTCATCATATTCCACGGAAACCTGGCTCTTGCCGTCGGGTCGCAGATAGGGCAGAGTACCGTCATTGCGTATTTTCGTCAGCTGCTTCGTCAGCTTGTGAGCCAGAGAGATGGGATAGGGCATATACTCCTCGGTCTCATTGGTGGCAAAACCAAACATCATCCCCTGATCTCCTGCGCCGATGGCGTCGATCTGGGCATCCTCCATCTGGTTCTCTTTTGCCTCCAGGGCCCTGTCCACCCCCATGGCAATATCGGCAGACTGCTGATCCAGTGCTACCATAACGGCACAGGTATTGCCGTCAAAGCCTTTCTCGGAAGAATCATACCCGATCTCGGTCACGGTCTTCCGCACAATGCCGGGAATATCAATATTCGCCTTGGTGGTGATCTCTCCCATCACCATCACAAAGCCCGTGTTGGTACAGGTCTCACATGCCACACGGCTGTAGGGATCCTGTTCCATCAGCGCATCCAGCACAGCGTCCGATATGGCATCGCAGATTTTATCGGGATGTCCCTCGGTTACGGATTCTGAAGTAAATAAATGTTTTTCCATATGTAGCCTCCTTATGAATATTTTACGGTTTCTGATTTTTATTCTATTGAGAAGTCCGGAGTACTTTCTGATAGAACAAAAAAGCCCGCTTACAAAAAGCGGACTCGAATATCTGGTTCTTATCCTCTTATTGTTCAAGTATTACTCGCTCAGGTTGGCACCTTCCGTCACCGGGGTTGCCGTGGCTTCACAGATCCTATGTATCTCCACCACTCTGAATAAGAGAAAAAATATGCAGTTTTGTATATCGACACAATACACCCTACAGCTGTACTTGTCAACCCACTTTTAACTTAAATTTCTGCAGATCCCTGTCGGAATTCACTACCTCGATCTGCGCCCCCAGCGCCTGGAGCTTCAAATGGAAATCCTCATAACCTCTGGCAATATAGTGGATATCATCCAGTGTCGTGATCCCCTCAGCCGCCAGTCCTGCAATTACCAGTGCAGCGCCGGCCCGAAGATCCGGTGCAGACAGGCTTGCCCCGGTATATTTGCTCACTCCATTGATGATGGCAGTAGTGCCTTCGACCTTGATATCCGCACCCATGCGGGTTAATTCGTCCACATATTTAAAACGATTCTCAAAAATCGTATCTGTCACAATGCTGGTTCCCATTGATAACCCCAGCGCCACAGTAATCTGCGGCTGCATATCCGTGGGAAAACCGGGATATGGCAGAGTCTTAACATGGGTTTGTCTGAGCGGCCTTGCACACACTACTCTCATAGCGTCATCAGATTCCTCGATCTCGCAGCCGATCTCCAGTAGCTTAGCACTGATGGATTCCAGATGCTTGGGAATCACGTTTTTCACAGTGATATCTCCTTTGGTCAGCGCTGCCGCAAACATAAAGGTTCCTGCTTCGATCTGATCCGGAATAATCGTATATTCGGAACCGTGCAGTCTGGTCACTCCTTTAATGCGGATCACATCCGTCCCGGCCCCCTTGATCCTGGCCCCCATACTGTTCAGGAAGTTGGCCAGATCTACCACATGGGGCTCCTTTGCTGCGTTCTCTATTATCGTCTGGCCCTCGGCCATGGCCGCTGCCATCATCACATTGATGGTAGCGCCGACGCTGACGCAGTCCATATAAATATGGCTGCCTACCAGCTTGTCTGCTCTGGTTTTAATCAGGCCGTGTTCAATCCATATCTCCGCACCCAAAGCCTTAAAGCCCTTAATATGCTGATCAATAGCCCTGCAGCCGATATCACAGCCCCCGGGCAGCGCCACCTCCGCATGCTTATATTTGCCGAGCAGAGCACCCAGCAGATAATAGGAGGCTCTGATCTTCTTTATATTATCATCCTCCACCACTAGATTACTGATCCGGGCCGCATTCAACGTCACGCTGTGTCTTCCGGTGCGTTTCTCCAGTACCCCGATATTCTGCATGGCTTTCAGCATCACGTTGATATCCCGTACATCCGGCAAATTATCTATATGAACGGTCTCGTCCGTCATCACTGACGCAGCAAGAATAGGAAGCGCCGCATTTTTGGCTCCTCCTATTTCAACCTCGCCCACCAATGGATTACCGCCCTTTATTGCGTATTGTTCCATTTCGTTTACCTCTTATTGATCTATAAAAAAGACTTATTTTCCCAAATACAAAATATTCCTTATACCATAATTGCTATGCAATCACGGTATGGTTGGCCATTCGGCCGTTCCCTGCCCAGAGTAAGGTCATTATACCATAAAATCCCTAATTGTAAAACAGAACGTTTGTTTCCTGACTGCTACTGCAGATATTTCAGCGGGTTCACCTGAGTACCGTTGATCAGGATTTCAAAATGCAGATGAGGGCCTGAGGTAATACCGGTATTACCGCTGAGCGCAATCTTCTGCCCCTGTTTCACATAGTCGCCGACCTTCACCAGTATCTTAGACAGATGCGCATACCGGGTCTGCCTGCCATCCTCATGATCGATATAAACCACATAGCCATATCCGCTTCCCCAGCCTGCCCTGGATACCCGGCCGCCGCAGGAGGCTACGACGGTGGTTCCCACCGGAACTGCCCAGTCCTGGCCCTTATGATAGGTGCTGGCCCCCTTAGTGGGCGCCGTTCGTCTTCCAAATCCGGAGGATGCCCGGCCGCCGGAGATCGGCTTGATATATGTGGGCGGCACTTTTGTGCCTCTCTCCATAATCTTCGCCACTGCCTCTATGACGATCTCTTCCTTTAGTATTTCCCGCTGTACCAGGGTATCATCCACATAGGTCTCCTCTGCCACAATTTTCCGCAATCCTGCCGAAGGCTGCTGCACCACATTGGTCTGAGTGGTATACCAGTCATCCCTGTCAATATAGATCACCTCTGCGTCATAGATTTCTTCATAATAATTGACCTCCTGACGCTCCACCGATACCTCCGGCTCCGGCACCGTAATGATCAGTTCCTGCCCCACCCGTATCGTGGTATTGATATCCTCTAAGCTGTCATTCATGGCAACCAGAGTTTCCATGGGGATATTGACCTTCAGGGAAATCTCGGACAGAGTATCCCCCGATACCACCGTGTAGGTGCCCACAGTCTCCTGCTCCTTGGTCACTTCCTCGATGGCCTGCTCAAGAGGCATTAACTGGCTCTGGGGCAGATAAGCCTCCACGATCTCTACCTCCTCGGTAAACTGCATGCTCATGACCCCCAGATCATAATCGTCGAAATCCTTCTCCTCCGGCTCCACCTCCTGGGCAAACAGCTCTGTCAGCTGCGCCTGAACCCCGGCTTCCGGAAAGGGCTGCATTTCCTGCCGGCGCATTTCCTCCCGCGCCTCCTGCTGGCTTAGTCTGTCCACCACATGCGCCGTCAGCACATTAAAGAGCCTGCCCTCCTCCTGAACAATCTCCACGCCAAAATTATCCTCGCTGTCATATTTGCTGATAACCGCCTGCAGCAGCTGTCTCAGCTCTTCTATGGAGGCAAGATTCACCATGTATTCATCCATTTTCAGAGTATAGGAGCGGGTATCTGCCTCCAGGATACTATCCTGAAGCGCCTCCCTGATGCGGGTGTAAACCTCTTGTGGGTCGTCCACATAGCCATAGAGCATTTCTTCGCCCACATAAGTCATATTGACATCCATCAGTACCAGATCATCAGAAGCAGCGGCAATCTCCCGCCTGGCATCCCAGAGCATGTCCTCCGCCTCCTCCAGCTTCGCCACACTGCCTACATCTATACCATTGACAAAAATATGGAACAGATTATCTCCCGTACTTTCAAACTTTACATAGCCCGGCATAAATAACAGGCACAGAAACAGAATCACCATGTTCCATCTGAAATATGTAAATTTAACTGTTTTTCTATATTTTGTAATTCTCATTGAAATCCTCTTATTTCTTTTGCGTTTGATATCTTTCGGAATTTTGCATTTTCGTACGCTGCCATTCACTCATTATCATACCAACTCTGTTTTTAGTTGTAAAGACCTTCTTGTCCGGTGTATACTAAGCTTGTAACAGCTGCGCCCGCACCATTGGAGAAGCCGCACCTAAGCTTAAAAATTATGATCGGGAGGTATATGCCATGGATGAGCATATCTTTTTCCATATTGATGTCAATTCCGCTTTCCTGAGCTGGTCTGCACTGTCTATGCTGCAGGCAGGAAGCGATACGGATCTGCGCCTGATCCCCTCCATCGTAGGCGGCGATATGGCAAAACGCCATGGCGTCGTACTGGCTAAGTCCATCCCCGCCAAGGCCTACGGCATCACTACCGGAGAGCCTGTGGTAAATGCTCTGCGCAAATGCCCCGGCCTGGTCATGGTACCTCCCGATCATGCCATGTACCATGAGCGCAGTCAGGCTTTGATCTCGCTTCTGTCCGATATCAGTCCCGATTTAGAACAGGTCAGTATCGATGAGTGCTATATGGATTATACCCCTATAGCCAAAAAATATACCTCTCCGGAAGCCGCCGCCGGGCAGATCAAGGATCTGGTGCGCAATACCTTGGGTTTTACCGTCAATGTTGGCATCTCCGACCGTAAGGTACTGGCAAAAATGGCTTCTGATTTTAAGAAACCCGACCTCGTCCATACCCTGTATGTCCGGGAAATTCCCGACAAAATGTGGCCGCTTC
>CALWLO010000060.1 GCA_944381545.1 uncultured Acetatifactor sp.
CGCAGCCGAAACAGATCCATTTATTCATTTCAGCTTCATCATTTATCTGGAAAATCATGCCGTAGTTGTTCAGGGGTTCTAAACGAATGGGAGAAGTCTGCCGGAATCGGCGCAGATAGGTGCGTCCCTCCTCCTTGTTGATCAGAATAGTCGTATCGCCGTCCCTGGGAGGCCTTTTGCTGATCAGCAGAATATCCCCCATATGATAGACCGGATGCATATGGTTGGAGGTTATCAGAATTCCACAATGCAGGTCACGGCCAAATTTGCGCATATAGGTGGCGGCGTTGACCTTGATGATATTGGCAGAGTCCAGGATCATGCCGTCTTCCGAGCTGCCGGTGGGCACCAATACGCTGATATATTCCGGAGTGTTCGGCGTTTTTTCCAGAAAATCCTTTTCAAAATGGATGATACTGTTGACGAAGGCTTTTTGAGAAGGCGTCAGGTAGCGATAGCAATGAAAGGTTTCCAGATCCATGTTGCTCTCGCCGCAGAGCTCAGAGATATATTTGCCGGTAAGCTTATGCATCTGGAAAGCGGTATACAGATCGATTCTGCTGGTTTCGCCCGCTGCCATTTTCTTATAGCCGGATGCAGACATCCCCAGCCGTTCGGCCATCTGGGGCTGGGTATAACCGCATTGTACCCGTTCTTGCTCCATATTGATAATAAAATTTCTTACAATTTCCTGTTTGGTCATAACCTGTGATCACTTTCCGAAGTTCACGCTCAAGTCGTTTTCCGTGAATTCTTTTAGGACTACTGATTATTCATCGGGCAGCTCGCAGATTAGAATCACATGGAAAGGGCTATGATTTTCGTCAGGAATTTCCGATCCGGGGATCAGCCAGGGGAATGCAAAGTCTGTAGTCCATATTTAGAATATACTATTTTACGAAAATATGCAAGCAAGAAGTATGCTTTTTTGAAATTATCGTAACAGTCCGGCCGGCATTGCCTGCAAAGCCGCACTTTTCGTGTTTAAAATTTAAGAATTATAGTTTTACTGAATAGCCGGAATATAGATCAGCCGTTTATTCTGCGAAGAGCAGCAGTAGCCGTGAATAAGAATAGCTGACAATATTTAGAAAATCTTTGATAAATTTTATGAATAAAAGTCTTATCCATGTCATAAAAATGATAAAAATGACTAAAAAAATTCAAAAACTGTTGCTTTTACGGGCAAAACGTAGTATAACTGAATAAACGGATAATATGTTTGTACATAATCCAGCTGAAATGAAATATGATGAAATTAAGAAGATATACAAGGTATAGTGGAGGTGCGGGACGTATCTTCATGATTTTGTATACTTTTTGTTTTCTGTAAGGGAGAGTTTCCTGGAGGTCTGCAGCAGCCGCCGGGTGCAGAGGTAGACCGCAAGGCGGGAAGGGTTAGGAAGAACGGATGGCAAGCTATGGATATGAAGCGATTAATGCGGCCGGTAAGCAGGTCAAGGGCAGCATAGAAGCTGACAGTATAGAAAAAGCGAGATCTGACTTAAAGAACCAGGGCATGATCGTCATGGAGCTGAAGGAGCAGAGTATACTGACCAGGGACATCAATATTGATATTGGCGGTAAGCCTAAGGTCAGGGATCTGAGCGTGTTCTGCCGGCAGTTTGTGAGTATGATCCGGGCAGGCGTGACCATTCTCGACGCTCTGCGGATGCTGACGGAGGCTACGGAGAACAAGAAGCTGAAGCAGGCCATCAATGAGATCCGCATCAGTGCGGAGAAAGGCGATACCCTGGCCAGCGCCATTGCCGAGCATCCCAAGATCTTTCCGGAGCTGATGGTCAATATGGTAGCCGCCGGGGAGGCCTCCGGCAGCCTGGATAAGTCCATTGAGCGCATGGCGGTGCAGTTTGAGCGCTCCAATAAGACCAAGGCGTTGATCAAAAAGGCCATGACCTATCCCATTATGGTGCTGGTGGTGGCGTTTGTGGTTATCGTCGTGATGCTGGTCAAGGTGATTCCCTCCTATGTGACGATGTTTGCTGACCTGGGAACGGAGCTGCCGGGGATCACCAAGGCAGTGATGGCTGCCAGTGACTTCATAATCGGCAGATGGTTTATTCTGGCGCCCTGTATCGCATTGTTGATATTTGCTTTTTCCCATTTTAAGCGGACTGATGCAGGAAAACATGTTTTTGGCAAATTAGCCTTAAAGATTCCGGCGGTAAAGAATCTGGTGGTGAAAAATGCATCCGCCCAGATGGCCCGTACGTTAAGCACGCTGATGGGCTCCGGCGTCCCTCTGGTGGAGGCCGTGGAGATTGTATCTCAGACCATGACCAATGTATATTTTAAGGAAGCATTGGAGGGGGCCAGGGATGATATCGTCATTGGCCAGCCGCTATCCACACCTCTGCAGAGGTGCGGCCTGTTTCCTCCTATGGTGTATCACATGATCCGTATCGGAGAGGAATCCGGCAACACAGAGGAGATGCTGGATAAGCTGGCTGACTACTATGAGGAAGAGGTGGAAATGGCAGTGTCCACCCTGATGGCAGCCATGGAACCGCTGTTTATTGTGGTGCTGGCAGCCATCGTGCTGGTGCTGATCGGGGCATGTATGGCGCCGATGCTGACCATGTATGAGGCGCTGGATGCGATGTAAAACGGTAACAGAATTATCCACCTGCGTGTAGGGACGGGGTGTATAAGATAAATGTGAGGGCTGGCGTTATACAAAAGCCTGCCAAAACTATGAAAAGGAGAGGTTTATTATGAAGAACAAGAAAATGAAGAAAATGAACAACAAAGGTTTCTCCCTGGTGGAGTTAATCATTGTTATTGCCATTATGGCAGTGCTGGTTGCTGTACTGGCTCCTCAGTATATGAGATTTGTGGAAAGAGGCAGACTGGCATCTGATAATGACAATATTGCCGCAATAGAAAGTGCTTTACAGGTGCATTCTGTGGATACTTTGGCAACGGATCATTTAACTGATGGTGATCAGATTGTTCTGCATAGAGGTTCTGCTGCTACTGCTACAGGTACTACAGCTGCAATAAATGAAGCTTTGCAGAACGCAGGGTTGATAGATTCTTCCCAAACTTTTGCTGATCTGCCGCAACTTACAAACCAGCAGAGTTTTCACACGGCTACTATTACAGTCAGTATTGACAGCACAACTGGTGCAATCATTGTAAATACAGCTACAGATAACAGTTAATAGTTAACAGTATCCATGCGGCTCTGTATAAAAAATTTTAGGAGAAGGATACATCAGATGCCCCCAACCATATTTCTCTACATAATCGTATTCCTCTACGGAATCGTAATCGGTAGCTTCTTAAACGTATGTATCTACCGGATACCGAAAAAAGAGAATATCGCAACCGCCAGATCTCACTGCATGAGCTGTGGATATCAGCTGAAATGGTATGATCTCATCCCCCTGTTCAGCTATCTGGCGCTTGGGGGCAGATGCCGCAAATGCGGCAGTAAGATCTCCGTTCAGTACCCCATAGTTGAGGCGCTGAACGGAGCCTTATATCTCCTGATTTTCTGGAGATACGGTATGAGCGTAGATTCCCTACTCTACTGCTTTTTGTTCAGTGCATTGATTGTACTCAGCGTCATTGATTTCAGGACTTACGAGATCCCCTTGGGGATCAATCTTTTCATACTAACCCTGGGGCTGATCCGTATTGCGGCGGATCTGACGCATTGGCCCGACTACGTGATCGGCTTCTTATCGGTTAGTATTCCTTTATTATTGATCTACCTCGTCACCAGGGGACGGGGCATTGGAGGCGGCGATGTGAAGCTGATGGCTGCCGCCGGGCTATTGCTTGGCTGGAAGCTGAATATACT
Organism: uncultured Acetatifactor sp.; assembly: GCA_944381545.1. GTDB lineage: Bacteria > Bacillota > Clostridia > Lachnospirales > Lachnospiraceae > Acetatifactor. Next base: position 3,830 of record CALWLO010000060.1, read on the forward strand.
GGGCTTTCTGCTGGGATGTATACTGGGTTCCGTGATACATATCTGCCGGATGAAGCTCTCCGGCGAAAGCCATGTGTTGGCTATGGGACCCTATCTGGCCATGGGTATCGCACTGTCTGTCCTATGGGGCGAACAGATGATAGCCTGGTATTTGTCGTTTATTGGCTTATAGGATTTGGAGATACGTGATGGCTAAAGTTGTTAGTATTGAAGTGGGATACAGTTTTATCAAAATATGTGAGATGGATTATAAGGCGAGGACACCAAGAGTCTACCGGTTTGCCATGGTGCCCACTCCGCTTAATGTGATAGAGGACGGCTACTTGAAGGAAAGCGCAGGTCTGCGGGGGGCCATCAGGGAAGCCTTGAATAAGAATAAGATTAAGACCAAGAGGGCTGTTTTTACTGTGGCTTCCAGCAAGATTGTCAACAGGGAGGTAATACTGCCCCCGGTAAAGCCCAATATGATGGATGCCATGATCAAGGCCAATATCCATGATTACTTCCCCATTGATCTGTCGGATCATGAGATCTCCCATGTGGTACTGGAGACCTTTAAGGAGGGGGATAACGCAGGCAAGTCCCGGGTGATGCTGGTAGCGGCGGAGAAAACGCTGGTGAGCAGCTACGAGGCGCTGGCGGAGAGCTGCGGCTTGATGCTGGTGGGTCTGGATTATGTCGGCAACAGTATTTATCAGGCAGTGAAGAAGGAGTCCAATAAGGTCACTGCTATGATTCTGAAGATCGAGGAGAGTCAGACCATCATCACGATAGTTAAGGATAACAATATGATGCTTCAGAGAAGCATCAATTATGGAATAGAGGAGGCCATACATGAGGTGGCCGCCAGTCCGGCTTTTGATGTGATTGATAATAAGGATGCCTGGCAGCTGATAAAGCGTCGAAGCTGTATCAAGGTGGTTTTGGACAGCAGTACGAAGATCGTGGAGCCGGATCTGGAGCAGGACGATGATCTGGAGTTTGCCCAGGCCAGGATCAATGTCACCCGGACCCTGGCGCCGCTGATCAGCGGTATTACCAGAGTGGTGGACTTCTACAACTCCCGCAATCCGGAGCGGATCGAGAAAGCCTATATTATGGGGATGGGCGGGGATATGAGCGGCCTGTCCAAGCTGATGACCAATGAGCTGGGCATCAAAACCAATGTATTTAAGAAGCTGGAGGGTATTGTATGGCATCCCAGCATGGGGGACGGCGGCCTCTACAACTATTTAGCCTGTATCGGTGCCACGATGGCGCCCGTGGGCTTTATCGCTTCGGAAAAACAGCAGAAGCAGCAGAAGGAAGCCAACAGCAAGTCCCTGTACGTGCTGCTGGGCATTTTCTTTGTGGTGGCCTCCGCTGCACTGGCGGCCAACGGGTATTTGACTTATCAGGAGGCCTTGGATGAGCAGAAGCGTCTGCAGGGTCTGGAGAGCACATATATTCCTGCGCAGCAGATCTATGAAAAATATGTTGCCGCTACGAATTTATATACAGAAGTGCTGACGGGGCACCTGATGACTAACCGCCCCAATGACAATATTCTGGAATTTATTACGGAGCTGGAGCAGAAGCTTCCTGCAGATGTGTCGGTGATGGAGTTTTCCTCCAGCGATACCGAGGCGATTCTGCGGATCCAGGCGGCGGATAAGGAGACGGCGGCGGGCATTATCCTGAATCTGCGCGATTTTGCCAGTCTGCAGTATGTGGTAGTGGACAGTATCCAGGAAGTGGAGGAAGAGATCCGGGAAGAAGCGGGTGAGGGCTCTCCGGCCGGTCAGGAAGAGGAAGCGGAGCTGCGTCGCTACGTGGAATTCACCGTTACCTGTGCCTATTACCCCAATGGTTATCAGACGGAGCAGCAGGCACCGGAGCAGTCCCAGCAGACCGGCGGGGAGACGCAGGCGGAAGGGCAGGTGGATTAAATGGCTAAGAAGAAAACGGACAACAAGATAAACAGCAGCGCCGGCAATAAAAATATCCTGGTCTATGTGGCGGCTTTTGGCGCACTGCTTCTGGTGCTGGTGTATGTACTGGTCTATCAGCGGCTGGTCACAGAGGCTGACAGCATCAATGCTTCCAACAGGACTCTTTCCCAAAGGGTAAATGAGCTGAAAGCCTATTATGACGCCCGGGCGCAGTATGCGGCGGATACCCAGGCGCTGGAGCAGCTGACGGATGAACTGCTGCAGCAATATCCTGCAGATGCCAGGGAAGAAGACGCAATCATGCTGGCGGTGCAGATGCAGAGAAACAGCGAAGCACAGTTCCTGACCATCAATATGGAGAAGGGGGATGCTGTGAAGGTGATTCCGGTGGAGACGGTAACAGCGGCAGGGAATGAGAAATATACACAGGAGCTTCAGTTTTGCGAAATGACGGCAACCTATGTGAATGAGGTGAGCTACGCAGGCTTAAAGAGACTGATTCAGACGGTATTTGACAGCAGCAACAGGATCGGCATTCAGAATATTGCCTATTCTAAGGGAGATGCGGAGAATCCCAATCTCTCAGGTCATATAGACCTGGTATTTTACAGTGTGACGGGTACGGATAAAGAATATTTGCCGCCGGATATTATTCCTTACCTGGCGGGCACCGATAATATATTCGGAGAGATTGCGATTACACAGGAGCCGGAGGGGAATACGGAAGAGACTCCGGAAGGAGAAGAAGGTGAGGAGAACACCGAAGCCCAGTAAAGCAGCGGCTTTTTGCGGTATTGGCACAGCAGTTCAGTAGTATGGCAGTTCTTTTGCGGCTTTTGCACAGCGGAAAAGGAAAGGAAACGGGCTTTCATGAGGAGGAGACTATACCCCCGAAAATTGAATAATCTGGGAATGTCTCTGGTGGAAGTGGTGGTTGCTATAGCCATCCTGTCCATAGCTATCCTGCCGGTTCTCTCTATTTTTATCCAGTCCGCCCGGTATAATGCCCGGGCCAGGGTGCGTCAGCAGACCACTGCGGCGGCACAGACCGTCATGGAGAATTTTAAGGCATATTCCATAGACGAGATTAAGCAGCAGTTTGATGCGGGCAGCTTTGTCTCCGGCGCTGGACATACCTATATGGAAGACCCCGTAACGGGCGATCTCACCTTTACCATCACCGGGATGAGATACCAGAATGTGGATTATGATGTGAGAGTGGAGCTTTCGTCCCATAAGGACGCCTCCGGAACAGCCCAGGCCAGTATGGGAAGTATGGATGCGCTGATTTATACCTCCCGAACGGCGGAGAATGATGCGATATACAGCGCTTATGCGGGAATGGATGCGTTGGCGCTGCAGGGAATTCTTGAGGAGGTAGCGGCAGAATGGTCAGCAAGGGAAAATACATCCTTGCCCGCTGATCCGGATACTACCCCTGCTCCCGATGCCAGTCCCACTCCCGGAGGCGATCCGGCATCCCATACAGCCGGCGAGGTGGATGAATCCAAGGTGACCATCACGGAGAGAGTGATGACCTTTACGGTCAGCAAGCCGTCAGATCAATACATCATACAGGCCGACTGTAAATACGTTTATACAGTGAATAATCATCCTTATAAGGATCCGGTTGGGGGGGATTCTGCTTTTAGTCTGGGACCTGTGGAGTATGTGATGGATCTTTCCGGAGATCCGGAGGATGGCATAGATTACGCTCAGTTTTTCAATCTGGAAACAGAGCTGAAGTCGCTGACGCTGTATTATTATCCGGCATATAGCTATGTACCGTCGGGAGGCGGGACTACACTGGCGGCGCCGGTGAAAATCGGGAAGGATACAATCAATATCCATAATACCTGTTCTGAACTGGGGGAATTGAAGTGTTATATATACAAACAAAAGAATCTTGCTCTCAGTGACAATAGAATTTCCACAGCGGAATTGGCTAACTACAATGTATACATTAATTTGACCAATGCAGCCATCTACGATGATAATTTGAATATGGTTCTGGGCGATACATCGGGCAGTAAGATTCCGGATTCATGGATTCATCTGTCAACCGGTGCAAAACGATATCCGGGAATAGGCTATGAGGCAGTTTACGGGCTGAGTGCTCTAAGTGAGGCCGATAAAGCATCTGCCGCAGGAATAACAGTGAGTAATCTGCGACTGATGTATGATGTAGAGGTAGATGTCTATAACAGCGGAGAGATGAGCGCCCCCGGTGTGCAGCCGCTGAATACATTGACAGGCACGATTGTGAGGTAATTCTTAGGAGGAGGACAGCTTGAAGCGGAGGATGGGCCAGAGAAAACGGAATAATCAGGGATCGGCCATTGTGACGGTACTGGTGGTGGTGGCCTTTATGACCATTCTATCCACAGTGATGCTCTATCTTTCCGGTGTTAACTTTCAGATGAAGGTGACGGATTATCGGACCAAAGAGAGCTTTTATCAGGGCGAGACACCGGTGGAGGAGCTGCGGGCACAGCTGGTCAAGGATGTACAGACGGCCTTTGCCAAAGCTTATACCCAGGCAATGTCGGAATATGCCGGAATCAGTGATCCGCAAATGCGGGAGGCCAATTACCGCCAGCTTTTTTATCAGGCCTTTGAGGAGATATGGTGTGGAGGAAGCAGTCCTCGCTGTCCTCTTAATGGAGAAACCGGCAAACGAGATTGGGCTGTAGGGATTGCCAGCGTAATACAGGCGGCTCCCAGCGGCAGTTGGACGGTTACTGTTGCGCAGTCGCCTCTGGACACTACACAGCTGAACAGCGACGGACGTATCCTTTTAAAGGATATCGAATTTGTTTATGACAGTGCGGATCATTATGTTTCTGTAATAAAGACAGATTTCTGCATCACCATTCCGGATATTGATTGGGGAACCAGCCTTAGCGGAAGTACTGCTGATCAGCTGGTTTTCAGTGATTGTGTGGACTATATGAACTGGACGAAGAATTAAGAGGGAAGAACGATGAATGGAGGCAGAACGGATAACAGAGGTATATCCCTGGTAGAACTCATCATCGTCATGGCGATAATGGCAGTGATAGTGGGATTCACGGGTTACGGGCTTGGACTGGTAAGCAACAAACCGGTGGATGAATGTGCGAAAAGGATTGAGATGGCTTTGAACCGCAGCCGTACGACGGTTATGGGGAAGAAGGACGCATGGCTGGAATTTTATCTGGTGGATGGCCGGATTACGATGAAAGAAGTCATCATAGAGGCGGATGATTCCCGGAGAGCGTCGGATCCGGTAACCATCGGAGCGGACAATGTAGGTATGCGTCTTACCTATTCCGGCGGCTCCGTAGAGTTGGATGCAACTACCAGATATGTGGGATTCAGACGGGACAGCGGTTCTCTTGAAAGCAAAGAAGGAGACCATGTTTACATAACAATTGAGATATATAAGGGCGGCCGTACCAGAACGATTACCATAAACGAGCTGACCGGCAAAGTGACATTGGAATAATGAGCAATTTCATAGAGTGATAGCTTGGAATGCTGTTTGGGTTGGCACCCCGGAGGGATCAAAATGGCAGGAGAAAAAGGGAAAAGAATAAGAAAGCGTTATAGTGACCACAGGGGATTCTCTTTGGTGGAATTAATCTGTACTGTGGCCATATTCAGTATTGTGATTACTGGAGTGGGAAGCGCTATGGTTCTCAGCGCCCGCAGCTATCAAAACGGAAATGTGGAATTGGATCTTCAGCAGCAGGCACAGATCACCTCTAATTTGTTGACAAATTTAATTCTGGATGCAGATTCTTTGCAGATTGTGACGGAAGATGGAATAGAAAAGCTGAAGCTGATCAAGCAGGAAGGGCCGGATACTGTAGATTATGTGGTCTATCGGGAGGGAGATAAGATCTGGTATATTAAGGGGGGGAGTGCTCCTCAGATCCTTGCGGAAAATGTAACCGGTTTCTCTATATCCAGACCCGACGGCGGCAATGTGGATTTTCGTTTGGAATTTTCAGAAAGTTCTGGGGGCGGAAGAACCTATGCCAGTGATTATCATGTTACACCGCGAAATGGTATCAGCGGCAGTACCGGCTCGGATATGAATGTTGCAGCCAGTATATATGCGGAAGATGAAGTGACTTTAGAACCCGGACAGGAATACCCGCTCAGTGTCCGGGTGATGGGAACAGCTGACAGAGAATTCTCAGTGGAAAGCTTAACAGGAAACACAGATACTGCCACAACGTGCTCTGCGGATGTTACCAATGGGTATGTGAATATCAGAGTGGGCGCAAATGAAAGGGCGGATTCTTTTCACTTTACCATCAAAGCGCATGACAGTAATGTAACCCATCCTGTCAATGTGACAGTGAATATCAGACGTGTGAGCGCTGTCAGTGTAAATGGCTTTAAAACCAGCGGTACTACCAACAAGGCCGGTGCGGTATATAAGGTTACTGCCAATCTGACGGGAACCAATTTGGAGAAGGTTCCCGGCGTGTGGTATGATGTGGATTATGCGGATCCCTATACTGCCGAGTGGACCTTTGCTTATAACGGCATAGGTGACGACGGTAATCCTGTAAGCTTTGACGGATATTTTGAAGTAGTAGAATCCGGTGTGGAAAACAATGTTCCCTATGTGATGATCAGATCCACAAGGGATCTGGCGAAATCTCCCAAGCTTGTGGTAACCTGTACGGCCTTGCATCCGGAGGGGCACTGCACGAGCGCCGTTGCATCCGGCGCAAGTACTGGACAGCAGACCAACAAGACCGGCACAGACTACGATACCGTGCAGGGCACTTGGGAATTGGAATATTCTGCGTGGAAAAGGAACGGAAAGCTGGATATCGCTGTTCACCATTTGAGTGATGATAACTTCAATATTAATGCTGATGGCAGTATCATGTATAAATGGAATGCTACCGTAAAATTCACTGCCTATGACAGCGCAGGCAATCTGTTGACTAACCTCACAGGTACCTTCGATCCGTGGCAGAGAGAACAGCATTATCCGATAAAGGCAGATCTTGATTTGAATAATATCCGTGATAAATGGGATCTGACGTTGATGCCGTACCATGAAACCAATCTTGTCCAGGACTGGGGGCCGTCCTATAGTTTGCCTTATATTTTAGCATATTATAATACCCCTGCAACAGGATTTAACAGAGAATGGTATATATATAATGCCAGTCCTACTTTTGTGAATCAAAGTCTGGGCGTTGCGGGATATCAGATAGAGCTGGAGTATCAATATTTAGATGAAAGCGGTAACCTGGTAAATGAAACCGTTTATGAAGATTACCAGGTAGAGGAAGTTTCTGTTTTGTATAGAAACTCTTCGGATGTGGGGTGTTCTTGGCAAAGAGAGAATAAGATATTTGTAACAGCTGCAGATAGCATTACGGATTATAAAGTACATTTTCAGTTCGATAAAGGCTGGGATGAAAATCATGACGATTACTATTTTATTGATCTTAAAAGATTTGTTGGTGTGGTAGCTGATGAACCCGGCTACATTAATGATGTTCGACGAGATATTACAGTGACTGGCAATGAAAGAGCGGAAGAGGTCTATGATGGAGATTCTGTATTGACTTTTACCCTTACTGCGTCCGATAAGGCAGAGTGTAAAGCTTTGGCAGATAAAGCGGATGGAACCATCAAGATGATATATGAGTATAATCCGTTTCTTGGCAGATTAAGGTTTGACCCAAAAACAAAGGAAGAACTGTTGGCAGAAAACCCTAGCTGGGCGAGTGACTATGATGCCAATTATAATGCTGCGCTTGCTGCAGATCCTTTAGATCCGAAACTGTATAAAGAGAGAGCTTTCCCCATGAATGTTGGCGGAGTAACATTGACTCAGGAGATAATGGATCGTATAAAGGGATGTGAAGGGCATGTAATATTCTGCTTTAAAGATCCGAATATTGATGTCAGAGGCAGCGTCACTCCCAAGGTAATGTACTGCCCTACTTTGACAGAATATGGGCCGGTGTATTATATTGATGATACCACACGTTTTATCATCAGTTCTGCGACGGCAGAATATCAGGAACAGAGCGGCGGTGTATGGAATACAACGGCAAATCTTACTTGGAACGGTACCGGTTGGACAGCAAATTAATGACATGAATGAGAAAGAAAACCAACATTTCTGAATAAGGAGATGCTGGTTTTCTTTTGGTAATATTTCTGTGCGCTTTGAAAAAGCATCCATACTCAGTGTTTATTCTCTTATGGCCGAACGATCCCTCATGTGCTATGTTTAAAGCAGGTAGATTTGTTATGTTTAAAATGGTGTTTAAAACACATAGATTTTTCTTGACAAAATGAATAATATATGGCACAATACAATCAAAGCATTTTTTTCATATCAAGTGCGGCCTTAAAGGGACTGCGCATATA
>CALWLO010000061.1 GCA_944381545.1 uncultured Acetatifactor sp.
CCCGGAATTTGCGTATCTGCCTTTTCTGAAAAGCAGTCAGCCCCTCAATATTATCCAGCCTCTCCTTAAGAAGCTTTTTATCTCCTAAGTCTACCATGGAAAGCGTACCTTGCCGGATCATATCATTTACACGGATGCTTGTCATGGTAAGTTGATTCAGTTCTGCCTTAAGACCCTTGGATAGTTCCTTTGCCCCTACAATCGCCGCCAAATCCAATGCCGGGTGTACATACTTTCTTTCCTCCTGCAGACCTGCATAATAATTTTCATCCGAACTCTCAATCTCATGCTTAACTGTCTGAGCAGACGCATCTCCGATACTGCTGACTGGCTGTATCATATCAACTCCCGGCTTAAAACGGTGTCGTTCCTCTTTCCTTCGCTCATTGGAAGTCTGCTCTGCCGACTTATCTGCAGCTTTCCCTTCGACTGGCATTCCGGCAGTTTTCATCTCCGTACTCTTGTAAAATAGTGGCAGAGGAATTTGCCTTTTTATGTTTCTCTCGTCATTCATGGATTTCCTCCTTCCCAAAAAGCGGCGAGATAATCACTCCCGCCGCTTGTCATCAATGGAACAGCTTATAAAACTCATTATCCTTTTCCTCAAAGCGATCATTGACCGCAATGTTCGCTGATGGTGTAATCAAAATCCCCTCTCCCGGTCCTCTGTCCACAAAATAGGGAATCAGTTGCTGAGAAATATTTAAACGCTCAATAAACTTCTTTCTTTCCACCGGGCCAAGTGACAGTAATTTAAAATAGCGGATTTTGTTCAGCAGATAATCAAACTCAATCACAGCCTTCTGGTTGGTCACAATATGCACCGCATCCTGTACCACCAATGTAATCGGTACCTTCAACATTTCCGCACGTTCCAACAGACTGATCAGGTAATCACTGCATGTGGTGGAATAAATCAGTTCATCTATGGAATCCACAAAAATCCATACAGTACGATTCTTCTTTTTGCTCTGTACAGCATGATTCCAGAGATAATCCAGATTTACCAGAAGTTCATCCTCTTTCTCATAGCCCATAACTACAAGTCTATGATTTCCACTCAGATGGTCTGCAGCAAAGCGGAAGTTCTCCAAAGTCTTTACAAACAGCTGCAGTTCCACCGGATGTTCCTTTGCATAAATCAATGCTTCGTTCATGGAATCACAATTGCAGAGCAGTTCTGCTTCTCTCTCTGCCTGTCGGTAATACTCCTGCAAGGCATCCGGCAATAATCTCTGCTGATGAAATCCAACCTTAGAGGTCAGATATGCTTCCAGAAAGATTTTCTGCAAAATGCATTTTTCACTGTTCAGGTTATAGTTGCCGTCCTTATCAAAAATATCCGGGCTAAATCCGTATAGCATCTGGCCGTGCAGCTTCTCCACATATGCCAAATACTCCTCCGGATGCCTTGCAAGAATAACAACGTCATCTCTGGTACTAAGCAATGTATTAGTTGCTTCTCTTTTCACAGAGGTTGTCTTTCCACTTCCTGTTACTCCTGCAATCATGGCTGTCGGAAAATTAGCTCTATCCATAAAAACAAAATTGTCATTGATGGCATTAAGCCCATAAAAGGTACGAACCTTTTCAAAAATCCCCTGAATACTCAAAGGCTGCATGGTCGCCATCTGCTCCACGCTGAACATACGCCTCACATCCACTTTCAGATTGCCTAGGGGAAGTATCGACTGGAAACCTTCATTTTGCTGTAAATCTAAACAGCGAATCTGGCATACATACTTAGATGCTGAAAGATACAGCAGAGAAGAATCCCTGTTAAGTTCTTCCAGACTTTCCGCAAAAAGAGTGATGATAAATGCCGCTTGTATCGCTGTCTGATTTTTGGCTTTTGCCTGTTTGAAGAGGTTCAATGCAGTGCGGTAGAAATACTCATCTTCATCTTCCCTGATATTTCTTTCCTGTCTCTGCATACGGTGTTTCTTCCGGTCACTGACCGTATCTCGGATGGGAATATTTTTCACTTCTGTATTTTCCCTAACCATCTTTGCAGCCACCTTAAATCCAAGCTCCTGATCCACGCTCTGATAATGTACAGACAGGATGGAATTTGATGATACGGATGCAAGGTCTAACAGCACACTGTCCGGCACACATTCCGGTATACTGTTGATAAAAAATGTTCTGGCATAAAAACTTCCCACTCTCATGTAATCTCTTGCCTTACATTCATACCTCTCCGGTGCAATGGTGTCCTTGGTGTCCATCTTCATTCGCTGCATAGACTTAATGGAAAATCCGTTTCCGTCATAATCCACTTTACTTCCAAACTTAGCTGCTCCAGAATCCGGATGGTAGATGTCATATAAAAGTTCCAGACGTTCTGCCAGCTCCATAGCCTGAATACGGAAACCATACAGGGATTGGAATACTTCTTCCAGCCACTGCTCTGCTCCCACAAAATGCTCCAGTGCCATGTCCGACGTATCTGCCTCCACAGCCAATGTCAGATAAACCTCTCTGGTAAAGTTGTTGTGTCCGATGTCGCAATTTTCTTGAAGAACTCTGTTATAGAGTGTTCTAAGATGATGATAGGCATCCTCATTTCCCTTTTCCGGGATCATGACTTTGGACAGATATTCCTCTTTGTCCATGCGGCAGTTGCGGATTGTGAATTCAAATGTGAAGTTCTCTGCCAGCTTCTGTAAAATGTTCTCCATCTGCATTCTTGTCATTTTAGAATGATAGCTGCCTTTTACAGCTTCATCAGGCGGAGAAATTTTATAGGTTCTGGTATAAACTCCGTTTTCAGTTTCTATCATCCCTGCCTCTTCATAGCAGTATCGGTAGGGGATGATTTTGTGCATGAAAGCACGGTTGCTTACTTGTGCGTTTTTACTCATATTGATACGCTCCTTTCTTGTTCGTTCAATTGATAAATTGCACCACTTCCGACTTTCAGATAAAAATAAAACGAGGGCAATCTATGTCCTCGTTCATCTAAACCATATTCAATTTTAACTCTATGACTCCTTGGTATTAATCCGGTCTCTGTGTGTAATTCTTACCTCATGCCAATGAATCTCACGCCAATAAAAGTTTCAAATTTTCTTCCATCTTCAAATATTCCGCTTCCGTCAAATCAGATTCTGTAGTTGTAACTTCCAACTGACAACGTGGTGCATGAATATTTCTCAAACAATCCTCAAAACCACTCTTCACTAATAAATCATTCCAATTCTTACACTTTGCTCTTCTTGCCCATGTGGATGCACAGGCAGTTCCCTCCGGTCTCTTCTCATTAAATTCTCTTTCGGTTGGTTTCCCCAATTCCATAAATAATTCTTGAAACTGTTCTATCCATTCTTCTGCTGTAGGCTTTCCATATTCTTCCTTATGTGGAACATCCGGAAAATATGTTTCTTTCACCGCTCTGTAGCCCATGCCCATTGCTATATATGCAGAAGCATGCGCTGGCATCATAGGAGATGCATCCATTTGCTTTACAGTAGGATAATATCCATTCTCTGTTATAAAATCCTGAATAGATTCCAATACTAATTCTTGGTTCCAAATTTCAGTAAGCCTACCGTTTACGATTTTACTTAGTCCTTCGCATATTTCCTTGTTTTCTTCACTTCCTGACAACAGCTCAATTGCCTTCAAAGCCGCTTGTTTCCTGGTCATTTCTGTCTCCCTTCCGGCTTTTCGACTATGTACGTTCACCCCGATGATTATCGGGGAGATCCGCCGCTATCTGCGGGATAACAACAGCATCAGAGTTTCCCGTTCCTTAAAAGACACTGCTTACAAGGCCATCTATGCCCGGGATGCCCTGACCCGCAGGAATCTGAAAGAACCCTCCATCGAAGAGATCGCTGCAGAGGTGGGCATCTCCAAGGAGGACATCGTCTATGCCATGGATGCCATCCAGAACCCCATGAGCCTCTATGAGCCCATCTATACCGACGGCGGGGACACCCTGTATGTGATGGATCAGATCAGCGACAAAAAAAATAAGGAAGAGACCTGGGTGGAACATCTCTCCCTCAGCGAGGCCATGAAACGCTTAGGCCCCCGCGAATATGAAATTATCTCCCTGCGCTTTTTCTCCGGCAAGACCCAAATGGAGGTGGCCGAAATGATCGGCATCTCCCAGGCCCAGGTATCTCGTCTGGAAAAAAACGCCCTTAAGACGATGCGTGCTTATCTAACCGCCTGAATACCAGGCGGAAGCACAGATAGCCCAGTATCGTTCCCAGAATGTTCGTCACTATATCATCAATCTGAAAAAAGCCTCTTCCCGTAACCAGCTGCATACATTCCACAGCGATACTGGTCAGCGCTCCCGTCAGCAGATTGACCATAAAACGTCTCTGCCTGACAATAGCCCAGGCCAGTATAAAGCCATAGGGAATAAACAGCAGAACATTCTCCACCACAAACGCATTATTTCTCTGATTGATGCCCCAGGTGGAAAACAGCTGCAGATCCAGACCATTTCTGCTTCCCATCTCCCGTGAAAAATAGGTGATCACCAGCAGGATCTCCACATACATCACCAGGCAGGAAACCGGAAGCAGCGACATGGTGTTTTTCCCCTGCTTCCTCCTGCTGCTGTTTACTCCGGTCAGTACTATCGCTGTCAGCAGCCCTGCAATTACCCCATAGGGCAGATAGCGCAGCGCAGCCGTCAGATCATGCACGATATATTTCCACATACCACTTCTTCCAATCCGTTATTTTTCCCGATGCCGGTACTTCACCCAGTTACGGGCGCTGTCCTGCCATCGCTCTCTGTCCTCAAACAGTCTGTCATTCATCCATGCAACCGCATCAATTACCCCGTCGTCATCAAAGGAAAACTCTGCTCTCTGCTTTTCCTCCTCCGGCGTGGTAACATAGTTAAAGGGTTCCGGCCACACCGTCACCAAGAGCTTTTTTCCTTCCTCCCGGCTGATTCCCTCCAGACGGTACCGCATCCCCTGATGACTCCCCGTAAACTCCGTCTTTTTCAAGAATTCCATGGACAGAATATCGTCTCTCTGTATCATAAAGATTCTAAAACCTCTTTCTCTTCATCCGTATGCTATTAGTATATACCAAATACACGGATTTGGAAAGGAAAAAAACGTCAAATACAGGTACTCATTTCTTTCTTCAACTGTTTCATAATCTTTTTTTCCAGGCGGGAAATGTAGGATTGGGAGATCCCCAGCAGCGCAGCCACCTCCTTCTGTGTCATCTCCTGCCCGTCGGGATGCCCCAGGCCAAACCGCAGGCGGATAATGGTTTTCTCCCGGTCTGTCAGTTTATTAATGGCTTTTATCAGCAGGCTGCGCTCCACCTCATTTTCCATATCCCGATAGATAATATCCTCATCCGTCCCCAGGATATCCGAAAGCAGCAGCTCATTGCCGTCCCAGTCCACATTCAGAGGTTCGTCAATGGATACCTCCAGCCTGGTTTTGTTATTCCGCCGCAGATACATCAGAATCTCATTTTCAATGCACCGGGAGGCATAGGTGGCCAGCTTAATATTTTTGTCAGGCTTAAAGGTATTGATGGATTTGATCAGCCCGATGGTTCCGATGGAGATCAAATCCTCCACTCCCACACCGGTATTATCAAACTTTTTGGCAATATATACCACCAAGCGCAGATTGTGCTCGATCAGAATGGATTTTGCTTCCTCCCCCGATTCCGTACCCAAGGCACCGATTACCTGGTTTTCCCGCTCCAGCTCCAGCGGCGGCGGCAGCACCTCCGCTCCGCCGATATAGTGGATCTCTCCCTGTCTATGTATTCTCTTTCCCTTTTCCCTGCGCAGCACCCACAAAGGAATGCCGGCGGGTATAGAAGCTCTCAATATCATATTCTCTATCCTGTCCTTTCTTTTTCTTCTAGATTTCTTTTCTTCGAATGCCGGGATTTTAGCATGGCCGGCTGAAGCAGGATGGCATACTCCCCTGTCTCTGACAGTTTTTCCTGCGAAATGGCGATATACGCATCCTGGCACCTTCTCCGGATACCGCCGACCTCCACCTCCATGCTGCCTGCAGGATACCCCGTCAGAATTCCTGCGGATTTCCCCACGCTGTGATAGGGGATTACCCGCATGCCGGGCGGCGCCTGCTCCGGATAAAGTTCTTCCCAAATCCGCCTCTCCAACACCGCCACAGGCCGTCCGCTGATGGGTTCTATCAGGCTGTTGCCCGTATCCACCAGTCCTTCCACACATATGCAGCGTCCACCGGCGCCCTGCAGGATGACCCGGCAGCCCTGCTCCCTTTTCTGCCAATGCAAAACCAAAAGTCTGATCCCCTCATAGCATACCCCACCGATCAAAAGCACTCCGGCGCCGGACGCCAGAAAACCGCCTCCTCCCGGCATCAGCCGAAGCAGCAATGCCAATATCCCGCCCAGCAGAAAATAGCATACACCCAGGCTTTCCGTAATTCTAAGCAGCCCTTTTCCCCGCCAGCACCGGAAGGTTATCCCCTCCATTCCATAGAGGCTGATGGCAAACAGCACTATGCGCAGCCCTGATCCGCCCATGGGAATAAGCAGTGCCAGCAGTTCCCCCGCTGCACCTACAGCGGCTCCCGCCCATAATCTGCCATGCGTGGCAGTGCACGACAGACAAAGGGCAGTAAGCCCCAGAAGATACCGGTTCATACAAAAACAGATCAGAAAGATGCTGTCGAGGTAGACTTCATAATACATATAGGATCCCCCTTTTTCCTGAAGATTACCGTTTCCCTGAAGTGCGAACGGTAATCCCTTAAGATCCATTCCCCGGGTCTTCATGATCAGTATAAAGGATACCGGAAGTAAAATTTGTCATAATCGGGGCATTTTCCGTCTGAAAGCCATCCTAAAATTTCGACAATCGAGTAGGGAGACCCCTATGCAATTACTGCGATGCAATACAGCAAAGCTGTTCGCACAAAAAAGGCCTATATCTTATGATATAAGCCTTACGCAATCCAATCTGTATTTCCGTTACTTCCTCTGCAGGAAATCCGGGATTTTCAGAGACTTCTCCTCCACATTGCTGCGGATATCTGCGGGCCGGTTGATACCTGTCAACGGCTTTACCGGAGTACCGTTTCCCGCTGTGCCCACACCGGAAGCCCCCTGCTGCATATTAAAATTCTTCAGAGAGCTGGGAGTTACATGTGCGGTGGGATTCTTATAAGCCAGACCCGCACCCAGCCTGGACTGAGGGGCAGCATTAGGCACATCATCCAATCCGGTGGCGATCACCGTAATGGTACAGCTGTCAGATTTGGAATCATCATACATCGCTCCCAGGATCACATTGATATCCTCACCGGCCAGCTGTTCCACATAGCTTGCCGCATCATTAGCATCTGCCAGCGTAATATCGCCGGATACATTGATAATGATATCGGTAGCGCCGCAGATTGTTGTCTCCAGCAGAGGGCTTTCCACAGCCTTCTTCACGGCATCCATGGCCTTATCGTCGCCCTTGCCCTCGCCGATACCGATGTGGGCAATACCCTTGTCCTTCATAACGGTCTGCACATCGGCAAAATCCAGATTAATAACAGAAGGAATATTAATCAGGTCAGTAATCCCCTGAACCGCCTGCTGCAGCACTTCATCCGCTTTCTTAAGCGCCTCGGGCATAGTCGTCCTGCGATCCACGATCTCCAGCAGCTTATCATTGGGAATGACAATCAGCGTATCCACATTTTCCTTGATCTTCTCAATACCGGCCAGCGCATTGGTCATACGGGCCTTGGCTTCAAAACGAAAAGGCTTGGTCACCACGCCAACAGTCAGGATCCCCATATCCTTTGCCAGCTTAGCCACCACAGGCGCAGCGCCGGTTCCTGTGCCGCCTCCCATTCCGCAGGTAACAAATACCATATCCGCACCTTTCAGGGCATTTGCAACCTCCTCAGCACTCTCTTCCGCAGCCTTTTCACCGATCTCCGGCTTCGCTCCGGCGCCCAGCCCTTTCGTCAGCTTCTCCCCGATCTGCAGCAGCTTGGGAGCCTTGCAAAGCTGCAAAGCCTGCTTATCCGTATTCACACCGATAAACTCCACACCATCTATTTTTTCGTCAATCATTCTATTAACAGCATTATTACCTGCGCCGCCCACACCGACAACGATGATCTTAGCCGCAGCTTCTGCGTCATTCGTCTTAATCTCCAGCAAAGGTTTGTCCTCCTTCTTTTCCCGTATAAACTCCATATAGTCTATCATATAATCATTTTTTAAATTAATCAACACATTTTTGAGAAAAAATCTGTTTTTTTATTCCGCATTCCGGGGCTCGTCCGATTCAAAAACAGTCATCTGGGTATCCCTGTCATAATTTTCCATCCGAAGCACTCCTTTTCTTTCTGATAGTTCTTCCAGAAAGGCAGGCAGTACCATCAGCTTCTCTTCTAAATTACTCCCATCCCCCAGGGCCACTCGAACATCCCCAAAATACAGCGTGATCTCCGTATAATCCCGGAAATAGATCCGATCTGCTGAAAGCTCATATTTGCTCAGAAGCTTGGTCAGATCCATGATTTCAGCAAAGATGTCCTCTCTTTCCACAGGCAGCTTCTGCCCCAGCGTGCAGGAAGCAAACTGCAGTCCGGTAATCTGCGGAACTCCCTCCGTCTTGATCTGGGAGCTCTCCACCACATAGCCGTCCTTGTCAAAATACATATAGCTGTCCATATATTCCACATATCCGGCCAAAGCCTTCTCGTATACGAGGATCTTGATGGTATCCGGCGACAGGATTGTCACATCCATGACGTCCACAAAGGGAATATCCTCTATTCCCTTATTTTTGTATTTCAGGGAAAGATACAGGGAATTATTTCCCAAAGGCCCTTCCATGACGAGTTCCTGGATCTCCTCCTGAGTGTAATGAATATTCCCCTCCACATATACATTTTTAATGGTATAGGTGCTGAGCACATAATAGGCCGCCCCCAGCACCGCCGCCAGTACACCGCATAAAACCAGCGCTCTCACCAGCCAGTTTTTCTTTTTTTTCTGCTTATACATATACACTGTGGATCCGCACTCCTAACTCTCTTAAGTCTTTGCAGATATTTTGATACCCTCTCTCAATAAATTCGCAGCCGGTGACTACCGTTTCTCCCTCCGCCATCAGGCCCGCCACCACCAGAGCTGCGCCGCCCCGCAGTTCGCAAGCCTCCACCCGCTGACCGTGCAGCCGGTCTGTGCCTTTCACATACAGGCGGTGGGGATCCAACTGCCGGATATCCGCTCCCATCCGCCGCAGGGGCTGCGCCACCCGGAACCGGTTCTCGAAAATATGCTCCTCGATCCGGGTCTCCCCCAGAGCTATGGTGGACACTGCCAGGGCAATGGACTGCAGATCCGTGGGAAAGCCGGGATACACGCCTGTGCGGATCACACCCGGCGATGCCGGCTTTGAGGCTGACTGTACATACAATCCCTCTTCCGTCACCTGACAGAGCGCTCCCATTCTCTCCGCCATGCGGATCACTCCATGCATATGCCGGCAGGGAGCCTGTTCTAACAAGACACAGCCCCCGGCTCCTAAGGCTGCAAACAGATAGGTTCCTGCCACAATCCGGTCTGACGGGATCCGATAGGCCGCTCCATGCAACCGCTTTACACCCCGGATCTCCAGACAGGAGCTGCCAATACCGTCTATTCTGGCTCCACAGGTATTTAAATACCGGCACAGTGCCTCCACCTCCGGCTCTCTGGCGGCTCCCTGTATCCGGGTAATGCCCTTTGCTGTAACTGCCGCCAGAAGAATATTTTCCGTCGCCCCCACGCTGGGCAGCGTCAGATGAATCTCTGCGCCGCGGATGCCTTCGGGGGCCTCTCCGCAGATCCTGCCTTCCTCCTCATGAAACCGGACACCCATCTGCTCCAGTGCTCCCAGATGCAGATCAATGGGCCGCTCGCCGATGACGCAGCCTCCGGGATATTCCATAACAATGCTGCCGCATCTTGCCAGCAAAGCTCCCAGCAAGCACAGGGAGGAACGCATACCGGTAATGGCATCCGCCGGCATATCCTGTGTAGTGATGCTGCCGGTACTGACACAAACCCCGTCCCCCTCCCAACGTACATGTCCGCCAAGGCTCTGCAGCAGTCTCAGCATCCGATATACATCGGATATCTTAGGGCAATCCTTGAGACAACTCTCTCCTTCCGCTAAAATCGTAGCTGCCAGAATCGGCAATGCCGCATTCTTGGATCCCTGTACCTTCACCTTACCCTGGAGACGTACACCGCCCCGGATATGGATCTCCCCTGTGGCTTTTTCTGGGATAGGACTCATGGCAAACCTTTCGATGATGAAGTCATGAATTATTCTATCCTATGAACAGAAACAGCTTTTGTTGCGTTGTCCGAAGAAGTTTAGCCTTACAGGTCACGCAGCTGAATCCGCCGGGCCACACTTAGTACCAGACCGATCTCCATCATCAGAAACAGCACGGAGGAACCGCCGTAGCTGATAAACGGGAGTGAGATACCCGTATTGGGGATGGTGTTGGTCACCACCGCAATATTCAGGATCACCTGTATGGCGATATGTCCCATAACGCCCACCACAATCAGTGCGCCAAACAGATCCGTTGCATTGTTGGCAACAATCATCATTCTCCACAGCAGCATGATAAACATCAGGATAATGGCAATGGCTCCAAAGAGCCCCAGCTCCTCACAGATAATGGAAAAAATCATATCATTCTGGGCCTCGGGAATAAAGTCCAGCTTCTGCATACTCTGTCCCAATCCCTTGCCCCAGATCCCTCCGGAACCGATGGCATAGAGGGCCTGCAGCGTCTGAAAGCCCTTGCCCTGGGCATAGGCCTCGGGATTGAGCCATGCCAGCATCCGTTCGCCTCGAAAGCTCAGCTTTTCCGCCATACCGGGCTGCGTGATGACCACCAGAATGCCGATGACGGCTGCCACTGCGATCAAACCCATAATCACAAATTTCTTATAATCCGGGCTGGCTACGAAAATCATCAGAATCGCAATGCCCAGAATAATAATAGCGGAGCTTAAATTATCCGTAATCTGCCAGACCGCCACCGAATGGGGAACGGACAGGGCGATCAGCACCATCAGGCCTTTGGGAGTACGCAGACTTTTGCCCATCTTGCACACCATATTGGCCAGAAACAGGATCATACAGACCTTGGCCACTTCCGCCGGCTGCAGGTTAAAGCCGATTCCCGGGATTCCCACCCACCGCCTTGCGCCATGGGACTCCACGCCCAGGGGGGTCAGCACCAGGAAAATCAGGGCAAGTGAAGCAAAATAGGCGATAGTGGTGAAGCGCTGCCAGAACCTATAAGGAATATTGGCCATCACCATCATAACCACCAATCCCAGGATATCCGCAATCAGCTGCTTGCGCAGATAATAGGTGCCGCTGCCAAAATCCTGATAGGCCTCATAGGAGCTGGCGGAATAGATCATTACCAATCCAAAGCCCATTAAAAATAATACAATAAACAGCAGACTATAATCAAAATAATACTCTGTCTGTTCTTTTTTTCTTTTCTTCCTGTCTGCCACGCGATCACTCCTTGATTCCGTTTACATATTCCTTGAACAGCCGTCCTCTCACCTCATAGTTGGGGAACATTCCCCAGCTGGCGCAGGCAGGGGAAAGCAGAACGGCATCGCCTGGCTGTGCCAGCTGGGTACAGAGCTCCAGGCACTCCTCATAGGTATCTGCCATACGGATCCGGTCTAAGCCATGGGCCCGGGCACAGGCAGCAATCTTCTCCCGGGTCTGGCCGATCAGCACCAGCCATTTCACTTTGCCGTCAAAGCTTTCGATCCATTCATCATATTCGCTCTGCTTATCGTAACCGCCGCCGATCAGGATGGTGGGCCGGTTCATGGCCTTGATGCCCTGAATGGCTGCATCCGGATTGGTGCCCTTAGAATCATTATAATAAGCCACTCCCCTTTTGGTAGCCACATATTCAATACGGTGCTCCACCGCATGAAAGCCTTTGATCACCTGTAGGATGGTATCCATGGGAACCTCCATCCCTCTGGCAATCGCAATGGCAGCCATGACATTTTCCACATTACAGATTCCTACCAGCTTCATGTCCGTATGAATATCCAGAAGCTCCGTCACTTGTC
>CALWLO010000062.1 GCA_944381545.1 uncultured Acetatifactor sp.
GAAGGAGGTTCTGCCCTGCAGCATGGCATTCAAGCCCTGCTGCAGCGCCCGCTCCGTCTGTACGTCAATGCTGGAGGTCGCCTCGTCCAGCACCAGGATCGAAGGATCCGACAGCAGCGTCCGGGCAAAGGAGATCAGCTGCTTTTGACCCTGGGAGAGCAAGGCTCCCCTCTCCTTTACCTCCGTCTGATAGCCATCCTGCATCCGGCTGATAAAGGCATCCGCACACACGGTTTTGCTTGCTCGCCGGATCTCCTCCTGAGTGGCGTCCAGCTTACCGTAGCGGATATTATCCTCAATGGTGCCGGAGAAGATGAAGCTGTCCTGCAGCATAATCCCCATCTGAGAACGCAGGGATTCCAGCGTCACCTTGGAAATATCCTGTCCGTCAATCAATACCCGTCCCTGATTCACATTATAGAACCGGGAAATCAGGTTTACAATCGTACTCTTGCCCGCACCGGTAGGCCCTACCAGCGCCACGCTTTCACCGGGTTCTACGGTAAAGGACAGATCCTTCAGCACATCCTTCCCCTCCTCGTATGCGAAGGTTACATGCTCAAAGGTTACCCTGCCCTTGATCTCAGGCATTGGAACGGCATCCGCCGCATCCGCCACCGTCACCGGCTCATCCAGCGTTTCAAAGATACGCTCCAAATAAGCGATATTATTAATAAAGTTATTAAAAATATTTCCCAGATTCATAATGGGCTGCCAGAATTGTGAAGCATAGGAGGTAATCGCCACAATCACGCCCAGCTTTACGTTTTCCGGCCCCATCACCAGCAGTCCCACGATAAACACTGCCGCCCTGACCCATACGGAGATATTGTCAATACCGGGCCAGACCAGGTTGCTGTACTTTACCGCCTTCATCCATGTAGTCCGGCAGCGGTCTGACAGGATACCGAAGGTCTCCGCATTTTCATCCTCCCTGGTAAAAATCTGGGTAATCCTGGCTCCCACGATATTTTCCTGCAGATAGGCATTCAGGTTGGAATTCTTATTCGACACCTGCTGCCATGCCTTTCTCTGACGTTTTTTGATATACATCATAAAAGCCGCCAGAACCGGTACTCCCGCCATTACCACAAGGGACAGCTTCACATCCACCAGAAACATGAAAATCACGATAAAGATCAGGTTCAGGATCTCCAGCACCACATTAATCAATCCATTGGACAGCATATCCGACACCGAGTTGACATAGTTGACCACACGGATCAGAATCTTGCCATGGGGCCTGTCATCATAATACTGAAAAGGCAGCTTCTGCAGATGGGCAAACAGATCCTTGCGGATGTCATAGATGATCCCCTGCCCTACCCGCACCATAATCCGGGAACGAATGGTGGTAAAGATTACGCTGACCGCATAGGTGCACAGCAGAGTTACCACCAGGACAACCAGCATCCGCACATCCTTATTGGGAATCGCTTCATCCAGTGCCCTCTGGGTCAGCATCGGCCCAAACAGCGCTGCAATGCCGCCGATGGCGCTTAACGTCAGTGCCAAAATCATTTTGCTCAGATATTTTTTTATGTATACGGAAGCCCGAAGCAGATGGTGGAAATCAAAGGGTGTTTCCAGCACTTCATCTTCCCGGTACGTATTTCTTCTTGCCATAGCTTTCCTCACCTTCCGCCGCTAAAACGGCATAACTTTTGATGAAAAATGATCTCCGGATCAATCAGCATTACATTTCCTCTCCGGTCTGCAGCTGCACTACCTGGTAATAATAGCCTTTTTTCGCTATCAGCTCCTCATGGGTTCCGGACTCCGTGATCCGGCCATCCTGAAGCACCAGAATCTTATCTGCATACTTTGTGGTGGAAATCCGCTGGGCAATGATGATCTTTGTGCAGGGGAAATCCAGTTCCTTTAAGCTGTTCTGGATCTGCTTTTCTGTCTCCATATCCACCGCCGACGTAGTATCGTCCAGAATCAGGATCGCAGGCTTCACTGCCAGAGCTCTGGCCAGAGAAATACGCTGTTTCTGACCTCCTGACAGTCCGACGCCTCTCTCTCCCACGATGGTATCATAGCCCTCCGGCATCCTGGCGATAAAGTCGGAAGCTGCAGAATATCTGGCGAATTTCACCACCTCTTCCTGAGTGATATGATTGTCCCCATAAGCAATATTTCCGTCAATGGTATCAGAGTACAGCAGCACATCCTGGGTCGCCAGACCGATATTTTTACGCAGCTGCTGCAGCTTCATATTCTGTACGGGAATGCCGTCCACCAGCACCTCGCCCTCCGTAGGCTCATAGAATCTGGGGATCAGCTGGATCAGGGAAGTTTTGCCGCATCCCGTCTCACCCATGATCGCTACCGACTCTCCCGGCTCTGCTGTAAAAGTCACATTATGCAGGATGGGGAGCTTACCGTCCGCATACTTAAAGCTTACGTTCCGAAACTCCACCTTGCCTGCAAATCGTTCCGGACGGTCAATCGCATCCGGCTTATCCACGATCTCCGGTTCGGAATAATAGATTTCCATAACCTTATCAGCAGCTGCGGAGAACCGCTGGAACTCATTCATAATATTGCCCAGCTGGCGCATGGGATTGGTAATGGCCCAGATCAGCCCCGAAAAAGCCACATACTGTCCCATGGATATCTGCTCCTGAATCAGGAAGATACCGCCCACCAGCAAAAGGACTGCCGGCATCAGGTTGGCAAAGGACTCCACATAAGGATAGTAGGTCAGCCATGTCAGCGCCGTCTTCTGATTCGTCTCAGAGTAGGATTTATTACATGCTTCAAATTTTTCAATTTCATACTTCTCCCTGGCAAAAGCCTTTACCACCCGGTTGCCGGAGATATTCTCCTGGGCAATGGTATTCATTTCCGCCAGCTTCTCACGCAGAGCCTTATGACGGGGCGCCACCTTGTTTTTAAACAGGATGATAATGATAAAAATAAATGGAGCAATGGCAAACATACAAAGTGCCAGCCGCCAATCCATATAGAAAAAATATACGGCGGTAGCTCCCATAAGCGCCAGGGATTCCACAATCGTACGAATGACCCAGGCAATCATATGCCGTACTGCGTCCAGGTCGCCGGTCATCCTGGTCATCAGGTCGCCGGTACGGTAGGTGGCATAAAAATGCATATCCTGCCGCTCAATCTTATCAAACAGGTAGGTACGGATCCTGTACAAGGTTTTTTGTGATGCTACTTCTCCCCCCATACAGGACAGGTATACGATAGCCGTCCTGATAAAGGTCAGCACCACCATGGCAATGATCAGCTCCCAGAACAAATCTCTTCTGTTTGCCAGATTCTCTGTTGCCTGCTCCCCGCTCAGAAACAGGTCAATGATACTCTGTGATACGTAGGGGACGGTCAGCTGCATCACGCTGTAGGTCACCGTACCGATCAGACTCAGCACATACACCGCATGGTAGCCTTTCATGTTTTCCCAAAGCCATCCCAGCTTTGATTTCCGCTTCTTTTCCACAATTACTCCTCCTTGGCAGGCCATGATCTAACAGAAAAAAACTGTCATATCCTGCTCTGAATAAGGTTATTTTAGCCTTGCCGCTGCAGAGAGTAAATGTAGAAAATTGCAGTAAAGATGGTTTATTTTGCCCTTTCCGTTTGCTCTAAAACCGATTCAGATCCTCGCATCCCACAACCCGCAATAGCTGTCTATGGGATCCTTTCCCGGAAAAGCCTCCGGGCCGCTTAACAGCGCCTCCACCAATGCATCCATCGTGCTTTCCTGGGCGTCATAGGTATTGATATAGGTGCGGGCCTGAGGGATGTCTGCCAGCATGGTGGGCTGTCCGCAGCCGATGACCACCACAGGGATCTCATGCACATACCAGGGAATCTCCCCGCCTCCCTTGGAAAATCCGAAAACAGGCCGCCCCAGATCCACATCGCAGAGGGTAATCACCAGATCCATATCCTTCACAAAATCAGCTATGGCATTCTTACCGGCAAAATAAATATTGAGATCCGGCTTTATGCCCTCCGCCGCCTGCTGCTTCATCACATCCAGCGGACTTTCATATAAAAAGACATCAAAGCCCTTTGCCTGCAGACGGCTGATCAGCTTCTGTGCCGCATCCTCTCCACCCATCCCCAGCATCTTTTTAAACGCAGTCATGCCGTTCTCCGCTCCCCGGATGTGCACCACCATGATACGCCGATATCTTTCTGGTGTCAGCGGCAATACCTGGGGATCCTTATATTTCACCAGAGTCAGACTATCCCGGCTGACGGCCTTCTGAAGCCGCTGCGCTTCTTCTCGCTGCCCCTCTTCCTCACTCTTCCGGTCTGGGGCTGACCCCTGCCGCCTATGCAGCCCCAGATGGGCCTTCAGTCCCAGGATCCGCTCCAGAGCCTCCTGCATCCGCTGCTCCGGAATCACACCACTTTGATAGGCCTCCAGCATGGTCGAAAAATCCTCCTTCGGATCATTGAAAAACAAAAACATGTCGCAGCCGGCATTGATGGCCAAGGGCAGCATCTCCCGGCGGGTCATACGATTGGTCATGGCTACCATATGGGAGGCATCCGTCACCACCATCCCGTTAAAACCCAGCCTTTCTCTAAGCAGCACCGTCATAATCTCATAGCTTAAGGTGGCCGGCAGCATCTCCTCGTCCTTTATGTCCGGCCGTAATCTTCTGACATATTCGGGTAGCATGATATGGCCGCCCATGATGCCCTCCAGACCGTTCTCAATCAGTGTCCGGTATACCATTCCAAAGCCTCTCTCCCATTCCTCCACGGACAGTGAATTCACATGGTTGGTCAGATGGGCATCCCTGAAATCCACTCCATTACCCGGAAAATGCTTGGCTACGCAGGCAAAACCGGCATTCTCATGTGCCCCATCAATATAGGCCCTGCTCATACTGGCCACCTGTTCAGGATCACTGCCGAAGGCCCGGCTGATGACCTCCGTATTTTCCCAGTTATACACGATATCGCACACCGGTGAAAAAGCCATATTACAGCCGATAGCGGCTGCCTCCCGGTTGGCAATCCTTCCCAGATCTCGGGCATAGTCCGTCCGCTGCGTGGCGCCGATCTTGATCCCGGTGCCGATATAGGTACCGTCCTGACAGGCGCCATCGCCCCCGGCTTCTGTATTGCAGGCAATAAAAAGAGGCACCTTGGCATATTTTTGCAAAGTACGGTTCTGCTGCCGGATGGTCTCCCCAGGTGCAGGATTATAACGGCAGCCGCCCACATGATACTCCTCCGCCAGTTCCCGCAGATAGCTTTCCTCCTGTGATGCCGTCAGCTGGAAAAACAACTGTCCCACCTTTTCCTCCGGAGTCATGGACGATATTGTCTCCTCCACCCAGCGGATATCCTCCTCCTGTAAATAATAGGGCATTGCTTTCAGATCTACCATATGATTCCCTCCTGCTATGATTTCTTTTGCTGTGCTGCACGCTTCTCTGCCAGCTTTTTCGCATTATATTCCACGCGCTCCCTGCCCAGCGGATAGAGGAACTGCAGGGAAATTGCCAGCAAGACAAAGCCTGCTGCCGGAGCCAGACAGGTGATATTGTAGATTCCCCGCAGTACACCTGGCTCATATGCGGTGGCCTGACTGTATCCGATCATCTCCAGCAAAAGTCCTACCAGGCCGGTAGATGCTGCCTGTCCCAGTTTCCGGGCAAAGGAATAGATAGAATAGATCGTGCCATCCGAGCGCTCTCCCTGCTTCAGCTCCGTATCATCAATGACATCTGTAATCATGGCCCAGGTAATCAGCGAATACACCCCGATACCCACACTGGCTAGTCCGTAATATACCACAAAGCCCCAGGCGCTGTCAGTCCGCAGGAAAAAGGCCACTATCAACACAGCCGCACTGAAGACAGACACCAGAATACCCAGATTCTTCCTGCCTAGCTTCTGAGACAGCTGTACCGTAAACAGCGCACAGACCAGTGTCACCGCTGTTGTCACCAGGCTGGAGGCGGACTGAGCCGCCACATTTCCATAATAATTGGGAAAAATATAATTTGCCATGGTCTGCAGGGAGAGCTGGGCGATCAACAGGCACACAGAGCTGACGATAATACCGATCAGCGGCCTGTTGTGAATAATTTCGGAGAGCAGTCCTGTTAAGCTAAACCGACCTGACTTTGGCTCCACCCTCACCCGCTCCGTACACATCCGGTAACAGAGCAGGTAACAGATTAGCGCCGCCACGGAACAGATAAAGGCTGCCCAGGACATCCTGGTGCCGGACAGTACCTTGTTGCCTGCTTCATCCGTATAATACACTGCCAAAGGTATGATGATACCGATAGCCGCCCCCGCCAGAGAAGCCCCTATGGTGCGCCAGTTTGACAGCTGCGCCCTCTCCCGGGGTTCTGCCGTAATTGCAGAGGCCATGGATCCGTAAGGAATATTCACACTGGTATAGAATACACTGCCCCACAGGATATAAGTGAAAAACATCCAGAATATTTTAAAAACCAGCGGCATATTTCTAAACCAGCTGGCATACATCAAAAAGGATGCAACGGCCACCGGCCCGCACATCCGCAGTAGCCAGGGCATAAATTTTCCCTTAGCCCCGGTCCTGCTGCGATCTGCAATTTGTCCCATCGTGATATCCGTAAAAGCATCCACAAATCTGGCCACCATCATCATGGCGCCCACAATACCGCCGGATACTCCCATTACATCCGTATAAAACTTCATCAAAAACATGCTGGAGAGTATGAAGGTAAAGTCGTTGCCGAAGTCCCCAAACATATATCCCAGCCTGTCCCTCAGTCCAAAGGGCCTGCTCTGCTGCCCGTCTGCCATATCTGATACCTGACCTTTCCTCAGCATCTGTTTCCTTTTCTTTTTTCAGTATGGCTTTTTTCCGCTGTTTTATGCAGTTCCTGTTTTCTGCTTTTTTACTTTCAAAATGCTTCATATCATGTTATACTGAAACAAACGCCCGGCCCATGCCAGCTTATCCATGCCATAGCCGGATCGTTACCATATGATTGACAGGAGGATAAAACCATGAAGCAAATCGAAACCCCATACGCACCCGCAGCCATAGGCCCCTATTCCCAGGGCTTTATCGTAAACGGGCTGCTCTATACTTCCGGACAGATCGCACTGGATCCTGCCACCGGAGAAGTGACAGGTAGCACAATTTCCGAGCAGACGCAGCAGGTCATGAAGAATCTCGGAGCCCTGCTGAAGGCTGCCGGCACGTCCTATGAAAAAACCGTGAAAACCACCTGCTTTCTGGCAGATATGAATGATTTTGCCGCCTTTAATGAGATCTACGGAAAGTATTTCACCGGCAGACCCGCCCGCTCCTGCGTGGCCGTGAAGACCCTGCCGAAAAATGTGCTCTGCGAGGTAGAATTGATCGCCGAGGTATAGAAAAGGATTCCCTTTTATTTCCGTCTCCATGCCGTCCGGGAAAACAGAATCAGAATCGGAAAGATTTCCAGCCTGCCTGCCAGCATATCCATGATCAGCACCAGCTTGGACAGAACGCTGAATGCGCCGAAATTACAGGCCGGGCCCACTGTCTCAAAACCGGGGCCGATATTATTAAAACAGGCTAATACGGCGGAAAAATTCGTCATCATGGAGAACCCGTCCAGGGAGACCAGCAGGAAGCTGGCAATGAAAATCACCACATAAGCCGCCAAAAAAGTATTGGCATTAGCCAGCACCTTTTCGTCCACTCTCTGCCCGTTAAGCCGCACCACCTGTACCTTCTGGGGCTGAATGATCTGGCGCACGCTCCGCAGCATGTTTTTCACAATCAGAAGAGCCCGGCCGCATTTAAAGCCGCCGCTGGTACTGCCTGCACAGGCCCCGATTATCATCAGAAACAGCAGGATCCCTTTGGAGAAGCCGGGCCACAGGTCATAATCCGTAGTCGCATAGCCCGTGGTCGTGATAATGCTGGCTACCTGAAACGCCGCATGCCGCACCGTCTCCTCCAGCGTATCGTAGAACCCCCGCAGATTCCAGACGATCAGCAGAATACTGCCGGCTACGATTCCCAGATACAGGCGCAGCTCCTCATCCTTCAGCACACTTTTCACCTGCCTGAGCAGCAGCAGATAATAGCAGCTGAAGTTCACGCCGAACAGCAGCATAAATACGGTACATACATTCTGTATATAGGGGCCGTATCCGGCCATACTGTCTGCCTTTATGCCGAAGCCGCCTGTACCGGCCGTACCCAATGCCGTACATACCGCATCAAATACCGGCATTCCGCCCGCCAGCAAAAAGATCACGTTCAACACCGTCAGCACGATATACAAGATATACAGGATCTGCGCCGTGGACTTCATCCTGGGTACCAGCTTGCCCACATTGGGGCCGGAGCTCTCTGCGCGCAACAGATGCATGGTAAAGCCGCTTCCCCCTTCCCCGGCAATGGGCATTGCCAGCAGAAACACCAGCACACCCATACCGCCCAGCCAATGGCTGAAGCTGCGCCAGTACAGGATCCCATAGGGCAGCGCTTCCACATCCTCCAATACGGATGCGCCCGTAGTCGTAAAACCGGATACCATCTCAAATAAGGCATCAATATAGCTCGGTATCGCTCCGGAAAGATAAAAGGGCAGACAGCCCAGCACACTCATAATGATCCAGCTGACACCCACGCATATCAGACCATCCCGGGCATAAAAACGGTTTTTGGCACTGCGGCCCAGCCGTCTCAGCCCCAGCCCCAGGATCCCCAGCAAGGCAATGGTAATCAGAAAAGACCTTACAGAACTCTCTTCCTTCATGCACAGGCTCATAACCAGTGCCGGCACCATGAAAATGCACTGCACCAGCAGGATCTGCCCAATAAATCTGCCCATCATTTTATAATTCATAGTCGCATATGTCCTTTACTCAAAAATATCATTCAGCTGATAGATCACACGATCCCCATTGGTCACAATAATGACGCTGTCCCCCTCGCAGAAAAAGGAATCGCCGTTGGGAATCTGCTGCCGGGAACCTGTGGTAATACAGGCCACCAGCACATTTTTCTTGATTTTCAGCTGTTTCAGCGGTTCTCCGCAGTGCAGGGTATGCTCATCCACCAGGAATTCCATGGCCTCCGCCTGGCCGTCTGCAATGGAATATACTGTCCTGGCCGCCCCGGTCTGGTTCTGCATGGCCCGGACATAGCGTACAATGGTATTGCAGCAGAGCTCCCGGGGACTGATGATACTGCCCAGGGACAGCTTATCCAGAATATTATTGCTGTTCATACGCCCCAGCTTGGTGATGACCTGGGACACACCGCAGCTGCTACCGTAGAGGGAAATGATCATATTCAGTTCATCTATGCCCGTCAGTGTCACCAGGGCGTCACAGTCCGAGATTCCTCCCTGCTCCAGCTGGAATTCACTGCTGGCATCCCCCTGAAAGATATCCGTATGGGGCAGCAGACCGGCCAGCATCGTACAACGCTCCGGATCCTGTTCAATAATCTGCACGGCAATCCCGCTTTTTTCCAGCTGCTTGGCCAGATAGAAGCTGACCCGCCCGCCGCCGCATACCAGCACCCGCTTGGCCTTATGCGTGATAATGCCCAGACCTCGCAGCAATTTGGTCAGTTCATTACTGGGGGCCGTTACAAAGATTCGATCCCCCTCCCTCAGAATAAAATTACCGTCCGGAGCCACTGCCGCACCATTACGCAGCACCGTGCATACCAGGATCTTACACCTGACAATGCTGTACATGTCATTTAGCGCAACATTGCAGAGCTTGCTCTTCTCATCCAGCCGCAGCTCAACAATTTCCACCCTGCCTTTGGCAAAGGTATCTCTTTTCAAAAATCCGGGATACTTCAACAGCCTGCCGATCTCCACAGCCGCCTGGCGTTCCGGATTCACCGCCATGGATAAACCGAACATATCCCGCATCTTATATATTTGTTCCGTATATTCCGGGTTCCTTACCCGGGCAATGGTGTGGATCGCCGGATTTATGCCGTGTGCCGTCATACAGCACAGCAGATTGATCTCATCAGCTCCTGTCATGGCAATCAGCAGATCCGTCTCCTTTATGCCTGCATGCTGCAAAACATCCATGGTCGCACAGTTACCCTGAATTACCATAACATCGTATCGTTCCTGTATGCTTTCCAGTACCTTGGCATTGGCATCTATCAGAGTAAGATCATGCCCCTCCAAGGCAAGCTGCCGGGTCAGGGTTAAACCCAGCTTACCGTCTCCTGCTACAATAATTTTCACAGCGATATCCCTCCTGCCTGAATCATTTATAGGTCTGTATCCCTATTATCAGTTTTCCCTGAACTGAATCAAAGCTTTCTTCCCCAAACACAGAAAGATGCAGATCATTCTAAAATGATCTACACCTTAAAATATCCTTTTATCGATTCTATGCTATATAATCCGCCGCACCGCCAGAATCGTCCGATAATTGGCATTGCTGACCTTGATCCCGGTCTTCTGCGTGCTGGCATGCACAATCTTTCCCCCGCCGATGTACAAGGCCACATGCCCCTCATAACAGATCAGATCCCCCGGCTGTGCCTCGCTGTAATCCACACTTTTACCGGCGCTTCTCTGGGAATATGAGGTACGGGGAATATCATAGCCGAAATCCTGATATACCCTGTATGTAAAGCCGGAGCAATCCGCTCCATTGGTCAGACTGGTTCCCCCGGGCACATAAGGGTTGCCGATAAACTGCAGGGCATACTTTGCAATTTGTTTTCCCTTGTCACTGCCTGAGGCATTATCCACAGTGGAATTATAGTCAGCTGAGCCGGTAACCGCAGGGGTACTGCCGCCTCCATTATTCTGTGCCGCTGCTGCCAGCGCCTCCTGACGGCGCCGCTCTTCTTCCTTTCTCCGTTCTTCTTCCTTCAGCTGCTGCAGAAGCTTTTTCTCCTGCTGCAGCAAAGTCTTGGCTGCAGCGGCATCCTGCCTGGCCCTGGCAATCTGTGCAGCAAAATTATCGGACTTTTGCTGCAGCTCGGCCATCAGCTGATCACAGTAGAGCTTCTGAGCCTCCATCTCTGTTTTATCCGCCTCCAGAGAAAGCTTGTCTGCCTCCAGCTGATCCCACAGCTCATGCACCTCTTTTCTGGTGGCCTCATACTTATCCAGCATCTCCTGATTATAAGCGCTGACCCGTTCTGCATAGGTAATCTTGTTCAGGATATCGCTGAAGCTGGAATTATTGCCCAGCAGCAAAGTCAGCATAGACTCATCGCCGGTCTCATACATAAAACGGATCTGCATCGCCATGGCCTGAGCCTGCTCCTGCTCCTTCTGCACCGCCGCTTCATATTCCTGCTGGGTCAGCGCTAGATCCGCTTCCTTCTGGGCGATATCATCCTCCAGTATTTCGATACTGGTGAGAATATTGATGATCTCTGAGTTCAGATCCTCCATCTGCTCGTCCAGCAGATCCTGCTCATCCTCAAGATTCGAAATATTTTCGTTGATCTCATCCAGCTGGTTCTGTGTATCCGCAATGGAATCCTGCACCTCACTGATGGTGGTTGCCCAGGCCCTTATGACGCTTCCGGACATGGTTACAGTCAACATCGCCGCCACTACAGCAGTTATCACGATTTTTTTTGCTCTGGTTCTTATATTCCTCATGATTTCCTCTCCACACATATTATGGGCCTGGGGCACATCAGCAGGAGTTCCGGCTGGTTGCTTTACTACAGTTCACAGTTATTCACGGTTCTGGGGAAGGGAATGACGTCACGGATATTGCTCATACCAGTCAGGTACATAACACATCTCTCAAATCCCAGTCCAAAACCTGCATGACGGGCGGATCCATAACGGCGCAAGTCCAGATAAAAGTCATAATCTTCCTTTTTCAGGCCCAATTCGTCCATACGCTGCTCTAACACTTCCAGCTTGTCCTCACGCTGGCTTCCGCCGATGATTTCGCCAATGCCGGGCACTAAGCAGTCCATAGCAGCCACCGTTCTGCCGTCCTCATTCAGCTTCATATAGAAAGCCTTGATCTCCTTGGGATAATCCGTTACAAATACCGGGCGTTTGAACTCCTTCTCCGTCAGATATCTCTCGTGCTCCGTCTGCAGATCACAGCCCCAGAACACCTGATAA
>CALWLO010000063.1 GCA_944381545.1 uncultured Acetatifactor sp.
ACCCTCTTGGTTTTTATAAAAACTTGACAAACCGGGATAATGCTGAGAATAAGGTTAATTAATCAGCGTTTCCCTAGGAATTCTCTGTACTCCTTACTGAGCTTTTCCAGCTTTTTCAGCTGCTTTTCCTCATAGGTCTCCCATGCACACTTTTTTAACATAGACTCATTTCCTTCTTTTCTTCTCATATTGATCGATTAAACACGCAAAGCTTTCTGACAAATCCTAAGAAATCAGGATAAATAATTTAATTTCATCAATACATAGCATATGGCTGTCATTAAAATTATAACCATTACAGACATTTTCCAACCTTCACTGAGCATATACTTAGGCTTTAATCCATATCCCACCGGAATAGCTCTGATGGATGTGGGAAGCATATAGGACAAATTCACGCCGACTGTCGCAACATATATATAAGGCATTGCATTTACGCCAATTCCCTGCATGATAGATATGACAATGGGTATGGCGACAGCTGCTGTCGCTGTATTAGATGTCACATCTGACAATAGCAAAGTGAT
Source organism: uncultured Acetatifactor sp. (assembly GCA_944381545.1). Taxonomy (GTDB): domain Bacteria; phylum Bacillota; class Clostridia; order Lachnospirales; family Lachnospiraceae; genus Acetatifactor. The sequence continues at coordinate 528 of CALWLO010000063.1, forward strand.
AACCATAATAACAAAAACTGTCAGCAGGCCTCCCGTCAGTCCCAGTCCGGAAACCATGTTCCCGATTGCAGATGCCGCCCCGGAATCATTAATTAATGTCCCTGCGGCAAGCCCTCCGGCAAAGATATAAATCAATTCCCATATTATTTTGGGCTGAACCGACTTCCAAACCAAAAGTCTGTTTCCTTCTTTATCAACGATCAAAAATGAAATAATCGCACAGATAATGAACACATATGCCGGTTTTAAGCCGGGCAGGACATTCTGATAAAAATGCCTGGTAAAGGAAAGTGCCGTAGCAATGACAAAAAGAATCAATGAACATTTTTCTTCAAGGCTCATTTTTTCCATCTTTTTTAATTCATTTGCAAAAAATTCCTTAGATCCGCCCAAATCCTCTTCTTTCTTAATGTCTCTGCACATAAACAAAATATTACTTCCGATCAAGAGAATCATAATCGGGAGGAACTTAACCACCCATTCTGCATACATATATTCCGTACCGGTCAGTTGCTGTATATAATCAATCACCACAAGATTCATCGCTCCGCCCAACGGAGAAGCCAAACCGCCAACCCCTACGGCGTATACAATTGTCAGCAGGATTTTGGATGCTATCCTGCTGTTGCCGATATCTTTTTCACCCACATAATTCAGCATGGATACGGCTATCGGGGTTATCGTCGCACACACTACTGCATTGGGCAAAACAGAGGATAAGGCCGCAGACAATATAAACCAGAAAACGACCTGCTTTCGAAAATTACTGCCGATTAAATTCAGGAATCTGATTGCAATTCTTTTATCAAGTCCTGTTTTCTCCCAGGACACTGTCAATATGGATGCACCGAGCAGCAGCAAAATCGTTTCCGATGCGTAATTTGCAATAATGGAATTCATGTCCGCCATTTGTATAATAGCGTTGACAGCTATCGGCAAAAAGGCCGTAACGGCATAATCCACCGGGGCTGCAACCCACCAGAAAGCCATCCATGCAACCGTTCCTATTGCAGCACGACTTGCCAAAGATGCAAAAACACTTTGGGGCAGAAGAAATATACACGCTATCAAAAACGCAGGGCCTAAGGCCAAATACACAATTCTATTTTTTTTCTTCATTTTCTTCTCCCCTCAATTTCTTTCTCTGCAATTTACCGTTTGCGCTTCTCGGTATCTTATCAATTACTTCTATTGCTGCAGGAACTCGCGACTGTTCAAGATTATTTTTCAAATAATCCATGAATTTTTTCTCATCATACTCCTCTGTCCGGCTTATCTCAATAAATAATTTGGGAACCTGTCCACACAATACATCCTGAACAGGCACACATGCGCAATCAACAATACCATCGTATTTTGCCGCTATCGTTTCAATTTCCTCCGGTGCAATTTTAATTCCCTTATAATTAATAATGTCATCATTCCTTCCAAGAACATATACTCTGCCGGCTTCATCAATATAGCCCAAATCACTTGTATACAACACACCGTCAACCAGAGTATCCCTTGTAAGCTGCTCACTGTTAAGGTAACAATCCATCATCATGCTTCCTTTGACAGCAATCAGTCCCGGATTCTCCTTAGAACTCTCCATCACCTCACGATCCTCATTCACAATATAAAAGGTCGCATTCTTGGACGGATAGCCGATGCACCCTTTAAAATCCGTTTTATTGAAATCCAATACGCAGCTTCGTCCTGCTTCTGTGGACCCGTAAAAATTGTAGAGCCTGGATGCAGGAAAAATCGTTTTCAATTTCTCCTTTGTATCCTCATCCAGGACCGCTGTACCGATTTCCATATAAGTAATAGTGCCGGCATATTTTTGCAGCCCCTTTCGAGCGATCTTAAGCAGAAGCTTTGCCAATGTTGGTGAAATATCAATTGCATTGACATGAAAGCCATCTATCAGCTGAAAAAACAGTCCGACATTCATCACACCGTCCAGAATTACAACTGCGCTGCCGTTGAGCAGGTTAGCATAGCATGTCCTAAGGCCATGAGAGTGGCTAAGCGGAAGCGGAATCAATTCCACTGTCTCCGATGTCATTCTTACCCCATATTGAATATTTTCTGCGATTGCAACATTCGCATGATGAGATATCACAATTCCTTTGGGCTTTCCGGTTGTTCCCGTGGTGAAAAGAATTTCTGCTACTGAGAATTTCTCTGTATATTGGTACGCTTGAGTCGGAAAGCGATCCAGTTGTTTCCATACAGATTCCATACTGTAATATCTGCCGAGCTGTGAATAATCCGTCTCACCGATAATACACTGCGCCTTTGTTTCTTCGTAAATGGTCTTTACCCGCTCCTCCGTCATCTTTTTCTCCAGAGGAACAAAAACTGCCCCCAACAGCTCACAAGCCATATCCAAAATAAGAAATCTTGCATCCTGCGTACATTCCGCCAGCACATACGATCCGGGCTGTATGAAAAGGGCCGAAAGTTCCGCAGCCATTTGCGATATCACTCCTGCCAGTTCGCCATAAGTATAGCTTCTTTCCGTATCAGCGATCGCCAGTTTATCGGGATTGTTTATACCATGCTCCAAAACGGCTTCTATAATTGAACTATACATACTTTTCCACCAGCTTTACCATAGAATCAATAGAATTAAAGTTTTCCGGGGTCACTTCCTCATAAGGGATTTCAATGTCAAACACATCCATCAGTTCCGTTACAATTTCTACCAGTGTTACAGAATCCAAAAGTCCTCCGTCAACCAACTCGTTTGAACTAAAATCAATAGATGGACTGACCTCCAAACAGGTAGCTAATACTTTCTCTCGCATCGTGAATAATCCTCTCCTTCTTTTTTATTTAGAATGCTCCATAAGCAAAGCTTGAAGCATCGTATCCCGGACCGTACATTCCCAAAATCACAATCGCAAACATTGCGCCATAATAAATGATCCACCGGATCGGCAAAGGCTGTGCTGCAATGCTTTGCCTTATGGATTTCCCCTTCTCATGCATAATATCTACCAGCAGCATTATCACAATCCCTAACAAAGCCACATAGAAATTCTTCTGATCCAGTCCATGACTGTACAGGCTGCCATCAAATAGTGTCCAAAGTCTATGCTCCGCAAACAGACGCTTCCACAAAACAGCACAGCCCGTCAAAGCTCCTGTTACCGTAAACATTCTTCCTATCGCAAAAATCATGCATGTTCTTACTGACTGCCAAATCTGGTAATAGGGTTTTTCTGTATTTATCTTCAGTAATGAAATAATCTTATCCCCTATAGGCTTTGCTTCCTTGGCAACTGTCATCAGAATACACCAGTAAAGCCCCCAGACTATGTAATCCCATCCTGTCCCATGCCACAGACCTGTAAAAAGCCACACCGCAATCAGCGGTACAAATGCTTTCATAAAAGAGGAGTGCCAGGCCTTTCCGTTCTTTTTCAGCTGTTTCGTATACTTTACAAACTTAGGATTCATGGCTATCGGAAGATAAATATATTCCTTTGTCCATGCCCCCAACGTAATATGCCATCTAGTCCAGAATTCCGTTGCGCTCTTTGAGAAGAATGGCTGTCTGAAGTTATCCGCAAGCTTAATTCCCATTACCTGAGAGATACCTCCTACGATATCCATACATCCGCTGAAATCCGCATATAATTGAATGGTACATAGAACAACCGCCAGAAAAATCTCCACGCCGGCAAATTGCTCCGGCGATGTAAATACCGCCTGCGTATAGATGATCAATCTGTCCGCAATAATCATCTTTTTGATATAGCCCCAGAGCATCAACTGCAGTCCAAAGCATACCCTCTTATAGTCATATTGCGGCAAATCCGACAGCTGCTTTAACATGCTGTCATATTTGCTTATTGGCCCCTGCACGATATGAGGGAAGTAGGTCATTACCGTAAATAATTTCAGTATATTCTTCTCAGGCTTTGCTTTTCGCCAGAATACATCCAGCAGATATCCTATGGTTGACAAACTGTAATAGGAAATTCCCAAGGGCACAATAATTCCCCTGCCGGATATCCATTCGCTAAAGGTTGCAACAGAATCTAACTCAAGCAGCTTTCCGGCTTTGACATAAATCCAGACAGCAAGTATCAAAAACATTGCCGTCAGAAGATATTTCTTTGCCTTTTTCTTGTAATCCATGAACAGCACTGTCTGCTCCTTTGGCGACAGTCCCTCTTTCTCTTTTTCATAGCCAACATACAGGCTGCCCATCTTACGTGCAGCCAAATACACAATGCTTCCGGTTGCCAGCACAATAAACAGTGCAGCCAATCCTGACCATGCATAGAACACAACGCTTCCGAAAAGTATCCATATTTGCTTCGCTTTTTGCTTCCGAAGCAGAAAATATATACATAAAAAAACAAACAAAAAAATCAGAAAGAAAAAGGTATTATAGGATAATGTTAAGGAAAGGATGCCGTCTGTCAGATATCGAATCTTGTATATTAATGATTGCATCAGTCATTCTTCTCCTTATCTTCTATAATCTCAGATGTATCAACCGGAATGGCGTAAGTATCAAAGGACACTGTATCTACAACTATATGTAGGGCAGTATCATAGATAACTACATTGATTCCTCTGCCGCCTGCGGAATATTCTTCACCATTTATTTCAATAGAAGATTTATTACCGGAATCCATGCCGCCGCTTACCAATGTATACCCGTTTCCGCCAAGCGTAATCGGAGTCTCCCCATGATCCCTTACTTCCGTCAAAACATCCCCGCCTTTTACAACTGCCAGATAAGAGTCCCTTCGTTCCAGCTCCGCCAGCTCTTCTAAGCCCATTTTACGGAATATTGACCTGGCATCCTTATCCAGCGACCTGGCTGCATCATCCTTAACAGAGAGAAAAATCATATAATTCTCATCTCCCCAGAATTCCTTCAAATACTGTAAAAAACCATCCTCTCCTATATCTTCTTTCAGGGCTATTGCTTTCTTCACATTAGCACAACTGCGATTATAAAGCGCTAACTGCTGCAGTGTGTCAGAAAGACGGGCAAAATCCGTCCCTTCTGCCATTACCAGAGCCTTTTCAGCATTTTCCGGTATCCTGGTCGCACTCTCCCCCGTATTAAAAACAGTGGTATCCATAACCTTCTGCCTTTTGTTATCGTATACAATTATATTAAGTCCTCTTGTATTCACCGAATAATCTTTACCGTCAATGATACAAGAAGATATATTCCCCAGATAATGACCGCCGCTGATGATTGCATAGCTGCTGCCATCTGCCAGCGTGCCCTCATAAGAGCTGATAAGCTCTGATTTTTCCGCATCCTCAGCCTCTTTATCTAAATGTTTCGATTCCTCATAAATAACTTCCCCATTAACAATCACCCCCAGGTAGGAATCTCTATAGGCAAGCGCAGATAATTTTTCTAATCCCATGAGTGCAAATCTGTCTCTCTGTTCCTGGCTAAGTGATTTTGCCGCATCATCCTTCACAGTTATTAAGATTGTAACATCCCTCTTATCATATAATACCTGAAGATACTCACTGACATCTTCTATATCACCCAACTCTGCCCTTAAAATATGCCTGTTATATTCCTCAACCTCCGTCTCCATAAATGCGTACGTCTCGTTCCCCCGCACATCCGTGTTGCCGCAGTACTGTGTAAGGTAGTTCCCCAGCCAGGCGGTCAGCTTTTTTGCGCCATAATAGTTCATATGCTTGCCTTCTACACTATCTGTCGCATTGTTATAATGGATTTCATCAATATAGGGATAGAAGTTAAAATCAAAAAAATCCAGCTGGTATTTTTCAGCCACTTTCATGGCTGCATTATGCTCGGAGGAATCCCAGTCATTCAGCACCGGTGTCTTTATTAATACAAGCTTTATCCCCTTCCAATTACAAAATTCAACCATTTTCTTGAAATAAACCAGAGCTTCCTCATTAAATTCTGCAGGCTCTGCCTCTTCGTCTACAAGATAGGTTGGTACTGTAATTTCCGATGCAGAATTACTGTCCAATAATTTTCCCAGTGCAAAATGATATCCTCTTGTACCCGAACTGGTATTATAGCCATATTTTTCAAAATCTTCTTTTGTAAGAGAACTCCATCTGTCATGGTATGTAAATACGGGGATAAACCAGGAAAATACTTCGCTAAAATCCTTTGCATAATCTTTTACAGCATTTAATTTCACTCTGGAAAACTGCATTGCATCCAAAGCCTTATGCAAAAAAGACTCATCCGTATCCTGTCTCAGCATGGAAACATCCAGAACAAACGTTTTAAGTGTTTCCGGATGAAGCCGGTATGCTTCCTCCATCCAGTAATAAGATGCCAGCATCGGCTGCTTCTCAGTGCCTAAATTATAACTGCATATACCGTAGTCCTCATACAACTCTGTCGGTGCTATCCCATTCACAGTAACACTCGCTCCCAGGAAAATCGTTTCTATCGTATTCCCCGGTTGCTCGTAAAAATCCTGCGTTCTATCATAATTATTCCATTCAAGCCACACAGGCTGCATCAATATGTTAATTTCATAAAACAGCACCATTGCTACCAATACGAAAATTATTATTCGTAATTTCTCATACCTTTTCATCCTCAAGTATTCTCCTGCTGAATCCGTCCCTTATTCCCTAGCAATGTAATCCTTGCCACCATTGAAATTATTGTCTTTAATGGTTTAGCTGTCCTTTTGCTCCGTATGTAAAGCTTTTTCTCGTGGAAATATGTCATTTGGGTTATCACACATACCTTAATAAAAATAGCATATTTCAAGAAGAAATACAATCACTTTGTATATTTGGTTATATTTGTAACGGATTCTTGCGGCCCTCTCTTTTGGGGATATAAAAGCGGAGCCCTCGCTCCATAGATGACTGCTCAACTATTTTGCAACGGCTCCTCTAACAATCAATGATACAGCAAACTAGCTTCTCAAATCAATATCCAGCTGATTCTTCAGATTTTTCAATATTTTCTTCACAAAACGCTCCACTGTATCCGGCTCAAAGGCCTCCTCATGGGGGGTAAACTCCAACGTAAAGGCCATGCTCTTTTTGCCTTCCGCAATCTGCCCTCCTTCATAGACGTCAAACAGCCTGATGCTCTTAATATACTGACAGGACTTGCGAATCACCTCTTCCACCTGGCCGCAGGTCACTGCCTTGTCCATCACAAGAGCCAGATCCCGGCTCTCCTCAGGGAACTTCGGCAGCGGCGTAAAGCTCGCCTCTCTGTCATAAGCTCCTGCCAGCTTCTGCAAATCAATCTCCAGCACATAGGCATCGCTGCGCAGATCCAGCTGCTCCGCCACATCATAGGCCACCTTGCCCAGATATCCAACCTCCGTACCTTCAAAGAAGATGCCGGCAGCCTGATAGGGATGGAGATAGGGCTTATTTACAGGCGCATAGGTGAACTGGATAAAGAAGGTGTCCGCCACCCGCTCTGCCAAACCCTTCAAAGTGAAAAAGCTCTCCTTATCACCAAAAATACCGATACACAGGGTTTCCCTTTCTTCGGGATAGTCGGTAAGGGGCAGGGCCCCAGGCACAAATACCTTGGCAATCTCGTAAAGCCTGCCCTGCAGATTGCCTTTTTTCTGGTTGCGGGAAATGGCATTGAGCATGGAGGCAGCCAGAGTGGTTCTCATCAGGGACAGCTCCTCATTGATGGGATTCAACAGGCGGATCGCCTGACGCTGGGGTGCGTCCTGGGGCAGCCGCAGCAAATCCAGATCCGAAGGGGAGAAAAAGCTGTAATGGATGCACTCATAGGCTCCCATACTGCACAGCGCCCTCTTAAGCTTCATCTCCTTTTTCATCTCCCGGGGCATTTCGCCCATAGTCACTCGGGCATCCGGCATAAAAGCAGGAATCACATGGTCATAACCATACATGCGGATCACTTCCTCCGCCACATCCGGGTAGGAATCCATATCCTCACGATATGCGGGGATCTGCAGCGTCAGCTCATCCCCGTCGATCACCGGCGCAAAATCCAGATTCTTCATGATCCGCAGGATCTCTTCTCCGGGGATCTCGATCCCCAGCACATCCTCCACCTTCTTTATGCTGACCTTCATCCCTCTGGGTTCAATGCTGTTGCCGGTATTGACATCCACATGGGTGGAGGATACCTTGCCGCAGCCTAACTCTTCAATCAGATGCAGGGCGCGCTCCATGGCATGCACTGTGGAAAATTCGTCCACACCCTTTTCATACTTGGCGCTGGCATCGGTACGCTTACCCAGGGAGCGGGAAGTCTTGCGGACATTGTCCCGGGCAAACTTGGCTGATTCAAACATAACCTCTGTGGTGGTATCCCGGATCTCAGAATTGAGACCTCCCATGACACCAGCTAAAGCCACAGGCTTCACCCCGTCGCAGATCACCAGATTGTCCGGATTTAAGGTATATTCCTGACGATCCAGCGTAGTGATCTTCTCCCCTTCCTGTGCCCGGCGTACTCTGATGGCATTTCCTTCCAGATAATTGCAGTCAAAGGCGTGCATGGGCTGCCCCATTTCCAGCATGACATAGTTGGTAATATCCACAATATTGGAAATGGCATCCTGACCGATCAGCGCCAGTCTGCGCTTCATCCACAGCGGGGATTCCCCAATCTTTACATCATATACATAATGGCCGATATATCTGGGACACAGATCCTGCGCATCCACCGTCACGGTGAAGCCATCCTTTTTCACTGCCGTCTCCGTATAGTCCAGGGCAGGCATACGGAATTCCTCATCCAGCACTGCCGCCACCTCTCTGGCAATTCCCACAATGCTCTGGCAGTCCGGCCGGTTAGCGGTAATGGAGATATCAAAAATCCAGTCGTCCAGGCCCAGAATCGGTTTTACATCCTCACCCGGCTGCGCATCCTCCGGCAGCACCAGCAGGCCGTTGTAGCCTGCACCGGGGAACATGTTCTCGCTGACTCCCAGCTCTGTACCGGAGCAGAGCATACCCTCGGACTCATATCCCCTTAGCTTGCCCTTTTTAATCGTCATGACGCCCTCTACCGTCTTATGATCCTTGGCTGTCATGTATACAGTGGCGCCCACCAGTGCCACAGGGTATTTTCCGCCGGCCCGCACATTATCTGCACCGCAGCAGATCTGAAAAGTACCATGACTGCCTGCATAGACCCGGCAGACATGCAGATGAGTCTCAGGGATGGGCTCGCAGGTCTCCACCAATCCCACCACAACGCCGCTGATATCTTTGCCTGTCTCCTGCAGTTCTTCCACCTCGAAGCCGCAGGAGAACAGCTTCTCCTCCAGCACCTGGGGTGTTACCTTTATATCCACATAATCTTTCAACCAACTCAAAGGTACTAACATTTTTTTCCTCCAATCCTGATCCCTAGTTATCGTTGATCTGCTGCAGCACACGCAGATCGGACTCGAACAGCAGCTTGATATTATTGATGCCGTACTTCAGCATTGCCGTACGCTCCAGCCCGATGCCAAAGGCCAGGCCGCTGTAGTTTTCCGAATCAATGCCGCAGTTTTCCAGCACCTTTTTATTGACGATGCCGGCGCCCAGAATCTCGATCCAGCCGGTACCCTTGCAGAGCTTACATCCCTTGCCTCCGCAGGCAAAGCAGCTGACATCCACCTCCACGGAAGGCTCCGTGAACGGGAAATAGGAGGGACGCAGGCGGGTAGTCGCCTCCTCGCCGTAGATCTTCTTAACAAACACATCCAGCATACCCTTTAAGTCGCACAGAGTGATCTTTTTATCCACCACCAGGCCCTCCAGCTGATGGAACATAGGGGAATGGGTAGCATCATCATCCGAACGGAATACCTTGCCGGGAGCGGCGATCATCTTGATCGGCGGCTTTTTCTTTTCCATGGTATGAATCTGGGCGGCACTGGTCTGGGTTGCCAACAGAAACTCCGGTGACAGATAGAAGGTATCCTGCATATCCCTTGCCGGGTGATCCTTGGGGGTATTGAGAGCTGTAAAGTTATAGTAATCATTCTCAATCTCCCTAGTCTCCACCACCTCAAAGCCCATTCCGGTAAATACCTCTATCAGCTGGTTGCGGATCTGGGTGATGGGATGCAGATTCCCTGTAATCACTCCCTCCGCAGGCATGGTCACATCGATTTTCTCCGACTCATACCGTCTCTGCAGCTCCTTGGCCTTCATCTTTTCATCCAACTCCATAAAGCGCTGCTGGGCCCATTCCTTCAGCTCATTGACACTTTTGCCGAACCCTGCCCGCTCCTCGGGCGCTATGCTCTTCATCTCCTTCAGCAGTTGGCCGATCTTACCGGTTTTGGAATCCAGGAACTGCTTGCGCAGCTCAAACGCTGCCGCTCTGGATTCCACATGTGCCTCGATACCGTCCAGGATCTCCTGTCTGATACTCGCTAATCTGTCATTCATGACCATATCCTCCATTTCTTTTATTGTAATAGTTCGGTTAGAATAAAAAAGCCCATGCACAGTTTCCTATGCATGGGACGAAATATCTTTCGCGGTACCACCCAAATTCCCCTTTTACGGGACTCTTTGATGCGCTTAACGTGCGCCCTTTCGTCCGGGGCTACTGATCCGCTGCCTTCCGGCAGGATTTCACTCCGGCAGCTCCGGTGGGAAATTCGTGCTTTCATCTGAACGCAGGGAAGCTTGCAGCCGGTGACTCCCCCTCTCTCTGCGAAAATGACGCTCTACTGTACACCTTCAACGCCTTTATCCTCTATCACTGTGACTATTTTAGAGTCTTCTTCTGAAAATGTCAAGTATTTTTTCCTGTGGAGTCTACTCCTCCAAGCTCTCCAGCTGTCTCCCCCGCCGGTCAAGCAGCACCTTATTCACCGGATTGAAAAAGCAGTTCAGGTATGCGCCGATCATAATAAGATACATACAGAAATACATCCAGATCATGGCAATGATGATCAAAGACAGACTTCCATAGATACTGAAGGAATTGCTGTAATTAATATAAATGGAAAATCCCCAGGAAAAAATACTCCACACCACCGCTGTAAAGCTGGCGCCGGGGATCTGCTCCCGAAACCGCAGCTTCTTGCTGGGCACATAAGTATAGACTGCCGCAAACAGAAGCGTCAGCACCACCCAGGAAAAAATAAACCGCAGATTCACAATCAGGGAAAATATTACCTCCAGCTGGGGGATTCTGTTCAGCACCACATCCACCAGCCTGCTCCCCAAGGCCATGATCACCAGGGAAATCACCGTTGCCATCAGCATCACCACTGTATAGATCGCTGCAATAAACCGCACCACAAAGTAATTCCGGCGCTCCTGCACATCATTGATGGCATTCAGCCCACCCATCAGCGCCATTAACCCCTTGGCAGCCGTCCATATCATCACGATGGCAGCAATCGGCAGAATCGTGGACGCTCTCTGGTAGACATCCGCCACCAGATCTTTCACCAGCCCGTCAATCGGATCCGGCGTTACCTCCGTAATGGCCCTGGTCAGGCTCTCTTCGGTCAGCGGCGTATAGGGAATCATGGTACAGATCACCATCAGCATGGGCACCAGGGACAAAAAGATAAAAAAAGCGGTACTGGCTGCATATGCGCTGATATTCTTTTCGC
>CALWLO010000064.1 GCA_944381545.1 uncultured Acetatifactor sp.
ACAATACCATGCAGGATATCCTGATCCGTTTCAAGCGGATGCAGGGCTACAATGCTCTGTGGCAGCCGGGCACGGACCATGCGTCCATCGCCACCGAGGTAAAGATCATTGAGAAGCTGAAGGAGCAGGGCATTGATAAGCATGACCTGGGCCGTGAAAAATTCCTGGAGCGTGCCTGGGACTGGAAGAAGGAGTACGGCGGCCGGATCATCTCCCAGTTAAAGAAGCTGGGCTCCTCCTGCGACTGGGACAGAGAGCGCTTTACCATGGACGAGGGCTGCAACAAGGCAGTCACCGAAGTATTTGTGAAGATGCACGAGAAAGGCTATATCTATAAGGGCTCCCGGATCATCAACTGGTGCCCGGTGTGCAATACTTCCATTTCCGATGCCGAGGTGGAGTACCAGGAACAGGCAGGACATTTCTGGCACATTAAGTACCCGATTATGAATGAGGATGGTACTCCCAGCACCACGGAGTTTCTGACCTTCGCCACCACCCGTCCCGAGACCATGCTGGGTGATACAGCCGTGGCCATCCATCCCGAGGATGAGAGATACCAGCACCTGATCGGCAAGAGCGTATTGCTGCCCATCATGAACCGGGTGATTCCCATTGTTACCGACACTTATGTGGACAGAGAGTTCGGTACCGGCGTGGTGAAGATTACCCCTGCCCATGACCCCAACGACTTTGAGGTGGGTAAGCGTCATAATCTGCCCGTCATCAATGTGATGAATGATGATGCCACGATCAATGAAAACGGCGGCAAATATGCCGGAATGGACCGCTATGAGGCTAGAAAGGCCATTGTGGAGGAGCTGGAGAGCCTGGGACTGCTGGTAAAGATCGAAGACTATTCCCATAATGTAGGTACTCATGACCGCTGTAAGACCACGATTGAGCCCCTGGTGAAGGAGCAGTGGTTTGTAAAGATGGATGAGCTGATAAAGCCCGCAGTGGAAGCCGTGAAAAACGGAGAGATCAAGCTGATCCCCGAGCGTATGGAGAAGACCTATTTTAACTGGACTGACAATATCCGCGATTGGTGTATCAGCCGTCAGCTGTGGTGGGGGCACCGGATCCCTGCTTACTACTGCGATGAATGCAAGGAAGTCATTGTAGCCAAGGAAATGCCGGATGTATGCCCGAAGTGCGGCTGCACCCATTTTACCCAGGATCCCGATACCCTGGATACTTGGTTCTCCTCCGCCCTGTGGCCCTTTGAGACGCTGGGCTGGCCGGAGCAGACTGAGGATCTGAAATACTTCTATCCCACGGATGTGCTGGTGACTGGCTACGATATCATCTTCTTCTGGGTCATCCGGATGATTTTCTCCGGCTATGAGCAGATGGGAGAGAAGCCCTTTAAGACCGTGCTGTTCCACGGCCTGGTGCGTGACAGCCAGGGCCGCAAGATGAGCAAATCCCTGGGCAACGGCATTGACCCGCTGGAGATCATCGAGCAGTACGGAGCGGACGCTCTGCGCCTGACTCTGATCACCGGCAACGCCCCCGGCAACGATATGCGTTTTTACTATGAGAGGGTGGAAAACAGCCGTAACTTTGCCAACAAGGTGTGGAATGCTTCCCGGTTCATCCTGATGAATATGGAGGGCAAGGAAGTGACCGAGCCTGCCGCCGCAGACCTGCAGCCTGTGGATCAGTGGATCCTGTCCAAGCTGAACACCCTGGTGAAGGATGTGACCGACAACATGGAAAGCTTTGAGCTGGGTATTGCCGTGCAGAAGGTATATGACTTTATCTGGGATGAATTCTGCGACTGGTATATCGAGATGGTAAAGCCCCGTCTGTACAATTCGGACGATGCGGCCAGCCAGAATGCGGCGCTGTGGACCTTAAAGACCGTATTGATCGATGCGCTGAAGATGCTCCATCCCTACATGCCCTTTATCACGGAGGAGATCTTCTGTACGATTCAAAACGAGGAAGAATCTATTATGATCAGCAGCTGGCCGCAGTACAGCGAGGCACGCTGCTTTGAGGCCCAGGAAAAGGCCATCGAGATCATTAAGGAAGCAGTGCGGGGGATCCGCAATCTGCGCAGTGAAATGAATGTGGCGCCCAGCCGTAAGGCAGGTGTATATGTAGTCAGTGAGGATACAGAAATTCTGCGGATCTTTACCGAGGGCAGGCTGTTCTTTGCTTCTCTGGCCTATGCCAGCGAGGTGTTCATGCAGGAGGACAAGTCGGGTGTCCCGGAGGATGCGGTGTCCGTGGTGATCCCCGGAGCAACCCTGTATATTCCTTTTGCAGAACTGGTGGATATTGCCCAGGAGATCGAGCGCCTGAAAAAGGAGGAGAAGCGCCTGCAGGGAGAGATAGCCCGTGCAAGCGGTATGCTGTCCAACGAGAAATTCATCTCCAAGGCTCCCGAAGCCAAGATCCAGGAAGAGAAGGAAAAGCTGGAAAAATATACCCAGATGATGGAACAGGTAAAATTACGCTTGCAACAGCTGGGATAGTAGAGTACAATAGGGGAGTTTGCAGGGAAGCTGCAGGCTCCCTTTGCCGTGGAAAGGATTAAGGCAAACCGTAAAGGCGGCCGGGAAACAGCTCGGAGGAAACAGAATATGAAAAAAAAGCAGATCACCACCTATGACCAGGCGGTTGCCTATATTATGAATACGCCCAAATTTACCACCAAGAACACCATGGAGGATACCAGAGCCTTTCTGCATGCGCTGGGCGGGCCGGACCGGGGGCTTTCCATCATCCACGTAGCGGGCACCAACGGCAAGGGTTCTGTCTGCGCTTATCTGCGCAGCGTATTGGAGGCAGCAGGCAGGAGTGTGGCAGTATTTACCTCCCCCCATCTGGTAGATATACGGGAGCGCATTGTCATTCGAGGGGAAATGATTAGCAAAGAGGCCTTTTTGACCGCTTTTTTACAGATCTATGAAGCTTTGGACTGGCAGGCGCTGGAGGCGGGCGGCGGTTATCATCCCACCTTTTTTGAATATCTGTTTTTTATGGCAATGCTGGTGTTTGCGGAGGAAAGGCCGGACTATTGTATCCTGGAGACAGGCATGGGAGGGCGGCTGGACGCTACCAATGCCGTCAGCCATAAGGAAATTGCCGTTATCACGCATATCAGCCTGGATCATGTGGAGTATCTGGGGCATACGCTGGGAGCCATTGCCGGAGAGAAGGCGGGGATCATACAGAGGGGCGTTCCCGTTGTTTATGCCGATACCTGTCAGGAGGTGGGGCAGGTAATTCGGGACAGAGCGTATTTTTTGTCGTCAGAGGCATATCCCCTGTCGAAGACTGACTATAGTTTCTCAAAAAATAGTGATAAAAACATTGATTTTTCTTATATTTCCCGGTATTATGGTAGTGTCAGCTTAAGAATCCCTACCATAGCCGGATATCAGATGGAGAATTGCTCTTTGGCATTAAGGACGCTGGAGGTGTTAGCTGAGAGAGAAGTGCGTATGGCAGAGAAGATGGCTTTACGGAAAGCCCCCCTTCAGCTTACGCAGGAGATGTTAAAAATAGGAGCGGCTTCCTGTTTCTGGCCGGGACGTATGGAAGAGGTGCTGCCGGAGGTCTATGTGGACGGAGCCCATAACGAGGACGGAATCCGGGCATTTCTGGAGTCTGTGGCGGCGGATGGGCATAAGGGCGGCAGACATTTATTGTTTGGTGTGGTGCAGGATAAGGATTATCCCGATATGCTGCACCGGATCGTAAAAAGTGGTTTATTTGACAGATTGAGTATAACACATTTAAAGAGTGACAGAACGGCATCGCTGGATAAGCTGGAGCAGGTGCTTGCAGCGTGTTGTGCCCTCCCGGCGGCGGAATATGCCTCCGTTACGGAAGCTCTGGAGACGATATTGGCGGAAAGAGAACCGGAGACAAGAATCTATATTGCCGGTTCCCTGTATCTGGTGGGCGAAGTAAAAGCGAAGCTGCAGTATCGCAGGTAAAAACCTGCGATATGTATGAAAGAGGGAAGATATGATTAACTTTGAGGAAGAACTGAAGAAATTTCATCCCAGCTTGGAGATTGAGGATGCAGAGGAAGCAATTTATAATCAGGATCTGACCGATATGGCGGATCTGCTTGTGAAAATGGTAAAGGAATCTCAGGAAGCGGAAGAACAATAGAGTTGTGAGATCAGCAGGAGGAGCAGTATGTTTTGTTATAACTGTGGCTGCCACTTGTCAGAGCATGACTTTTGTACCTCATGCGGAGTGGATGTGTCTTTATATAAACGGATTATGTATGTATCCAATATGTATTATAACGAAGGTTTGGCGAAGGCGGGGATTCGGGATCTGACCGGTGCCGTGACCAGCCTGCGGCAGAGCCTGAAGTTCAATAAGAATCATATCGAAGCCCGCAATCTGCTGGGGCTGGTGTACTTTGAGATGGGAGAGGCGGTGGCGGCACTCAGTGAATGGGTAATCAGCAAGAACCTGCGCCCGGAAAAAAACATCGCAGATGACTACATTAATATGATTCAGGCCAATGGGTCAAGGCTGGATACTATCAATCAGACCATTAAGAAGTACAATCAGGCATTGGTATACTGCATGCAGGACAGTAAGGATCTGGCAGTGATCCAGCTGCGCAAGGTGCTGTCATTAAATCCCAAATTTATCCGGGCCCATCAGCTGTTGGCGCTTCTGTATATTGACAGCGAACAGTGGGATAAGGCAAAGCGGGAACTGGTAAAATGTACGGAGCTGGATCGCAATAATGTCCAGACCCTTACCTATATGAAAGAAGTAGATCAGATGCTGGCGCCGGATGAGACCGGCAAGGTCAGCAGGCGCAAGGACGAATCGGTGCGCTATCAGGCGGATAATGAGATCATTATTCAGCCCATCGGGGTAAAAGAACCCCGGCGCAGCGGCGTGAGCACGCTGCTGAATATCGGGCTGGGACTGATCATCGGTATCGCTACCATGTACTTTCTGGTAGTCCCCGCTGTGCGTACCAATGTGAATAACGAGTCCCAGCAGAAGATCAATGAAATCTCTAATCAGATTACTGCCAGAGAGAATACCATTACGGAGTTGGAAAGCCAGATTGAGCTGCTGAAACAGGAACAGGAAAATCTGCATAAGGAGCTGGACGGCTATGCCGGTACGGACGGAACGCTGCAGGCCATGGATCAGCTGCTGGTGGCGGCTACGAATTATATTTCCTCCCAGCAGCCATCGGAGCTTACCGCAGAAGAGCAGGCTCAGTATATTCAGGATACGGCGGATATCCTGGAGGAGATCAAAAATAGTGTGGTGCTGGAGGAGAATTCGGAGTCCTTCCAGAACCTGTACAATATTTTGTTCACGGCCATCAGCCCCCAGATGAGCCGGGTGTATTACAATGCGGGGATGGACGCCTTCAATGCAGAGAATTATGCAGAGGCGATCACTGCTCTGGAACGGGCCATGGAGTACGATCCGGAGTACGGGGATGCCTGCTTTAACTTAGGCCAGGCATACCGTCTAAGCGGCAACAACACAGAGGCTATTGCAGCCTATGAGAGATTTGTAGAGCTGCTGCCGAATACAGAAAGGGCAAACCGGGCGAGGCGGTATATCACGGAACTGTCGGCCCAATAGGATACCACAGAAAACAGGAAATGAGCTACGAAGGAAGAGAGAACATATCGGGAAAGGTGTGTTCTCTTTTTGTGCGGAAAAAAGTGTGTAAGGGGAAAGAGAGGAAGAGAAAATGGAGGACTTTCAGATTATTGACAACTGTCTGATGGTAAGGCTGCCGGAGGAGATTGATCATCACAAATCATCCTATATCTGTGAAAAGGCAGACAGCTATATCCTGCGGGAGGAGGTGGAAAACGTGGTATTTGACTTTGAAGATACGCGATTTATGGATTCCTCGGGAATCGGGATCATCATGGGCAGATACAAAAAGATCGTCTGCTTTGGCGGAAAGGTATATGCCATCCATGTGGACCGCCAGATCCGCAGGATCCTGTGTATATCAGGGCTGAATAAGCTGATTGAGATCATGGATTAAGAGAGCGAGGGGAATATGGATATGACAGCTAAGCAGCAGTTACAGCAAAACAAGGGCGTAACAGAGAAAAAGCCCTGGAAAAACGAAATGTGTATGGAATTTGATGCGGTATCTCTCAATGAGAGCTTTGCAAGAGTTGCGGTAGCCGCATTTGTGGCCCATCTCAACCCTACCTTGGAGGAATTGGCAGATATCAAGACCGCAGTGTCCGAAGCGGTGACCAATGCCATTATTCATGGTTATGACAATGTGTATGGTTATGGCAGGCACGGAAACAGCCAGCCGGCTTATCTGATTATTCATCCCGGCAAGGTACAGCTCCGCTGCAGCCTGGAGAGGGATGTGCTGCAGATCGAGGTGGAGGATCACGGAAAGGGGATCCAGAATATAGAGCAGGCCATGGAACCTCTCTTTACCACGAAACCGGAGTATAACCGGTCGGGTATGGGATTTGCTTTTATGGAGGCTTTTATGGATGAATTGGAGGTACATAGTGAGCCGGGATGCGGAACATTGATACGGATGGTGAAGAAGCTTGGCACCTATCCCCTGATTGAAGAAGACGATAAATAGGGGATCAGAGTATGGAAGATGTGTCAGTGCTGATAGCAAAATCACAGGCAGGTGATAAAGAAGCGAGAGAGGTACTGATAGAGAAAAATCTGGGGCTGGTACATACGATTGTCAGGCGTTTTATCGGACGGGGCGTGGAGCCTGAGGATCTGTTTCAGATCGGCACCATCGGGCTGATGAAAGCGGTGGACAAGTTTGACCTGTCCTATGATGTAAAATTTTCCACCTATGCGGTGCCCATGATAACAGGTGAGATCAAGCGTTTTCTGAGGGATGACGGGCCGGTAAAGGTATCCCGGACGCTGAAGGAACGGGCCATGAAGGTCAGAACGGCCAAGGCAAGACTGCAGGGGGAGCTGGGCCGGGAGCCTGTGCTGGAGGAGCTTTCCCGGGAAACGGGGTTTTCGCCCGAGGACATTATTCTGGCCATGGAATCAGAGACGAAAGTGGAATCCATCTATTCTTCGGTGTATCAGGACGATGGCAGCGAGATCTACCTGGTGGACAAGGTGGCGGCAGGGACGGACGGGTGCGGCAGTGTCAGCATGGGAAGCAGCGATCCGGAAAAGGAGCAGCTGATCAATCATCTGCTGCTGCAGCAGCTCTTATCCACATTAAAGGAGCAGGAACGCCGCCTGATCGTGCTGCGGTATTACCGCAACCGCACCCAGACGGAGGTGGCCGCTATTCTGGGGATCAGCCAGGTACAGGTCAGCCGCCTGGAGAAAAAGATCCTGCTGCAGATGCGGCAGATGGCAACGGAATAAATTGGATCCTTAAGAAAAGATAAAATTTAAATCTTCACTCTTCCCATTCCGACAAAATTCGATTATAGTAGTATTGTAACCCGGATGGTAAAAAAGAATGGGAGCACAATATGAGTGAAGAGAATAAGAACATAAAAGCAGAGAGCCCCTATGAGGAAGAAAGCCGGCTGCGAAGAAAAAGACAGAGGCGAAAGACCACCATAGGCTATGTGATAAGCTCTTTGGGAGTCTTTGTCGGATTATTTGTAGTCATGATTCTGGCGATTGCCGCATATTCCTGGGTGGATTCCAGGACAGAGGAGGCAGACAGCCTTCTGCTGCAGGCGATGGGAGAGGCTCAGACCACGCAAGAGGTTACTTATACCCAGGCCCAGCTGGATCAGATGATCGCAGAGGCAGTGGCTCAGGCCCAGGCTCAGGATGCCCGGGCGCTGGAAGATGCCTTGAATCAACAACAGGAGGAGATTCTGGGAGGGATCAGAGGACAGCTGACCCAGGGAGAGACAGTTGTGGAGACTCTGCGCCCTTTATATCCGGATGATATTGTATTGGTCAGCGGAGGCAAGTACCATTTTCTGCCCATCCGCAATGATCTGAAGCAGCATGATTATGTACAGGAGAATCTGCAGATCCTGGAGAACGGCCGTTATGAATATGTGGAAGACGGCCAGGTGGTGTCCCATATGGGGATTGATGTATCCAAATATCAGGGAGATATCGACTGGGAAAAGGTAGCAGCGGAGGGTGTGGAATTTGCTTTTTTGAGAGTAGGCCTTAGAGGCTACGGCAGCGGCAAAATTGTGGAGGATGATTCCTTTGAGACCAATATCCAGGGGGCTTTGCGCAATGGAATCAAGGTGGGCGTATATTTCTTCAGCCAGGCTACCACAGAGGAGGAGGCAATCGAAGAAGCCAATTTTGTGCTGGACAAGATCGCCCCATACCAGGTGGAATGTCCCGTGGTGTTTGATGTGGAGAAGGTATCCGACAGCTCGGCCCGGATGAATCAGCTCACACCCCAGGAGCGAACCAATGTCACAATCGCTTTTCTGGACACCATCGAGGCTGCAGGCTACAGATCCATGTTTTACCACAATATGGAAACCGCTCTGCTTTTGCTGGAGCTGGACCGTCTGGAGGACTATGACAGATGGTTTGCCTATTATGGAGAAGAGCTTTATTATCCGTACCAATACAGTGTATGGCAGTATACGGATCAGGGCCGCATCGATGGTATCGATGCGGATGTGGATTTGAATATTGCGTTTGGGATGTGGCAATAAATTGTAATCAGTAAAGCAGGGAAGAGGAGTCATCTGCCGGGAAAAGGCGGATGGCTTTTTTGTATGCCCGGGCTATTTCAGACTGCATAATTTTGCAGGCGCATGGAAATAAATAGAAAGAAAGCGTACCATAACGGAAAGGACAGTGCAAAACATGGCAAGTGTAACCGTATATCTGAAATGTGAGCGCAATGTGGAGAGCCAGAATGAGGATATTTTTCTAAAGGATATTGCCTCGGTGCAGTGTGCGGATCCCCAGGTGCTGGCAAAGTGCAAGGCCATCAAGGTGCATCATTTTGGGGAGGAAGACCGGGTACCGGGAGAAAAGCCCGGCAAGCAGGGGAGAAGTACATGGAAAAAGGAAGGACATCAGCAGCGCTGTGTGGTCAGCGTGTTGAAAATCATTGCTATGATGGAGGCGGCCTGTCCAGGAATCAGCGTCCAGTCCGTAGGGGAAGGGGATGTGGTGCTGGAGCGGATCCGGGTACCCAAGTATAAAGGCTGGAAGCAATGGGGAAAGGTAGCTCTGGTATGTCTGGTCAGCTTTTTTGGCACCGGATTTACCATTATTGCTTTTCATAATGATGTGGGGATCAATGAGGTTTTTGCAGAGATCTATCGGATTGCCATGGGCAGGGAGCCGGATGGACTGAATGTACTGGAGATTGCCTACAGTCTGGGTCTGGCAATGGGGATTATTGTCTTTTTTAACCATATCGGCGGCAGACGGATCACCAAGGATCCTACGCCCATTGAGGTGTCCATGCGCAATTATGAAGAAGATGTGAATAAGGCGCTGGTGGATACAGCCAGCCGGGAGAACAAGGAGGTAGATGCGTGATGCAGATATTCCTGTGGTGTATCCTGGCTCTGGCGGCATTCAGCTTCGGCCTGCTGGCAGCCGCCGGAGTGTTTACGGTACTGAGCGCCGTGGGACTGATTCCCCGGTTTGCCGGTAAGACCCATTCCGCCAAAGAGATCTGGCTCTATGAAAATATGGTGATGGTGGGAACCATTGTGGGATGCATCTTCAGTATTTTTGACCGGTATCTGCAGATCGGCGCTTATCTGGAGCGGCTATTGCCGGGTCTGGACTGGCTATGGGAGGCGCTTGGCCAGGGGTTCCTCGGCATATCAGGACTGTTCTATGGTATGTTTGTTGGCTGTCTTGCCCTGGCTATTGCGGAGATGCTGGACAGTATCCCCATATTTACCCGGCGGATTTCTTTCCGCCATGGATTGGGCTGCGCTGTGCTGGCCATGGCGTTGGGAAAGCTCTGCGGTTCCCTGTTTTACTTCTGGCAGGAGCTGCATGCAGTGGTACGATAAGGGAAAATGCATAATTTGAGGGGATATACGTCATACTATCGTAAATGACAAGTCAAATACCCCGCCGCAAGGGGCGGGGCATCAAGCCAGGAAATCAAAGCTGCAGGAAGGGATGGTGCATGGATGCAGAATAGAAACGAACAGCAAAAACAGGATTATGAAAAATATGTAAAACAGGTGACCCCCACCCATAATCTGGGATTACAGATGCTCAGGGCTTTTATCGTGGGCGGCATTATCTGCTGCATCGGACAGTTTATTTTAAATTATTGTGAGAAGCTGGGGCTGGATAAACAGACGGCAGGCAGCTGGTGCTCTCTGATTCTGGTGCTGCTTTCTGTGATCCTGACGGGTTTTAATATTTATCCCAAGATAGTGAAATGGGGAGGCGCAGGGGCGCTGGTGCCCATCACCGGCTTTGCAAACTCCGTGGCGGCTCCTGCCATTGAATATAAAAAGGAGGGACAGGTTTTCGGTGTGGGCTGTAAGATCTTCACCATTGCCGGACCGGTAATCCTCTACGGTATCTTTGCCAGCTGGGTGCTGGGCTTGGGGTATTATGTGCTGAAATTGTGCGGGATTGTGTAAATAAAAGACAGAAAGTTGGTGCAGGCCGGCAGAAGTGCCGGCCTGTATTGAGTTGATTTTTCACGAAAAGCATAGAATAACATTGCGGCGCATCTATAAGTATGTTATTATAATTTACAAAATGCGGTAATTCGGAACCGGAACCAGAACCGGGTGTGTACGATGAACAAAAGTGCTTTGCGTATCATGCTTATTTTCTTCAGTTGGATGAAGAGGGGCGATTCGCAATAGATGATTTGCTGTGCAGACATAATGGAGCTACATACGTCCTGGGCGGAACATATTACCTGTATGAGTCAGAGCTTATTCTGATCAGTAATCACAAAGACGTAGAACTGGTCTTTGCTGCTGATGGTGATAACTGGGTATTTCATCAAAAAAAATCTGAGGGAACTGACCTGTTAAAATTTCATATGGAAGATCAGGCCATATGGGAACCATGGGAGCTGATAGATTTTCATAAGTGATTTGCGGAATCTTTCTGTTGCAGAACCATGGGCAGACGTGTTAGTATGAAGAAGAAAACTACATAGGCGCAGTCTGCGCAGAAAGTGAGGAATTATGAAAAAGAGAATATTGGCAGTACTGCTGTGCTGCCTGCTGTCAGTGGCTACGCTGGCAGGCTGCGGCGGGCAGCAGGATGCGGAAGGTGCTGATGTGGCGGAAAGCAATCAGAGCACAGAGAGTACAGAGCCTGCGGAGAGCAGTGAAAGCACAGAGAGTGCGGCTTCAGAAGAAGCCGCTGTGATGGAGGAGGTTGAGATCACCATGAATGAGGTATCTCCAATGGACATGGTAAAGGACATGAAAATCGGCTGGAATCTGGGGAATACCCTGGACTCTACCAGCTCTAAGATAGGCGTGAACGTGGAGATGGCCTGGGGGAACCCGAAGACTACCCAGGAAATGATCGATGCCGTGATCGATCAGGGTTTTAATGTGATCCGTATTCCGGTGTCATGGGGAGGACAGATGGGCGGCGCCCCTACATATAATGTGCTGCCTGCCTGGATGGACAGAGTGCAGGAGGTAGTGGATTACGCTTATAACCGGGGAGTGTATGTCATTGTAAACATCCATCATGAGGACTGGCTATTCCCTTCCGAGGAGAATAAGGCGGCGGCAGCAGAACAGCTGGCGGCTCTGTGGACGGCTATTGCTACCCGGTTCAGGGACTATGACGAGCATCTGATCTTTGAGGGAATGAATGAGCCCCGGAAAATCGGAACTGCTGTGGAGTGGAACGGCGGCGACCAGGAGGGCAGGGATGTGGTGAACTATCTGGATCAGGTCTTCGTGGATGCAGTAAGGGCCACCGGCGGCAACAATACGATCCGCAACCTGATGGTGCCCGGATATGCAGCCTCTTCCAATGATACGGCGCTGGAGGGGATCGTCTTGCCGGATGACGACCATC
>CALWLO010000065.1 GCA_944381545.1 uncultured Acetatifactor sp.
ACTGGAATTGGGGACACCGGAGGAGATCTTTGAGCATCCCCGGGAGACATATACCCGAAATCTGATAGAGGCAGTGCCCAGCCGGATGAAACGCCGGGCAGCAAGCAGGGGTATCAGCCCCCAGCCGGTGGTGACGGTACGAGAGCTTTCGGTCTATTACCGGGAGGGGAATAACAGCATGTTTTCACGGGGCAGGAGAAACCGGGTGGTACAGGATGCGGACTTTGTGATCCGCCGGGGAGAAATCTTGGGACTGGTGGGAGAGAGCGGCTGCGGAAAGACCTCTCTTTCCAAGGCCATCCTGGGTATGAATAAGGAAATCACGGGGGAGATAAAGCATTTTTCCAGTCGTCCCCAGATGATTTTCCAGGATCCCTACAGCAGCCTGAATCCGGCCAAGACGGTGGGCTGGCTTCTGGAGGAACCTCTGCGTGCCAGAGGAAAGCTGGAGCCGGAGCAGGCCATGACGCCGGCAGATATACGGACAGCAGCCATGGAGATGCTTAAGAAGGTGGGGCTGACAGAGGAATATTTTGACCGCAGGCCTTTCCAGCTCAGCGGCGGCCAGCGCCAGCGCATCAGCATCGGGCAGGCACTGATCACCCGGCCGGGGCTGATCGTTGCCGATGAACCGGTTTCGGCGCTGGATGTGACCATACAGGCTCAGATCATGGAGCTGATGCGCAGGCTTCAGGAAGAGCTGGAGCTGTCTTATCTGTTTATTTCCCATGATATCCATGTGATCTATCAGATGAGTGACAGGATCATGGTCATGAAGGACGGGAGAATTATTGAGATCGGGGATACGGAGGAGGTTTTTGCCCATCCTCGGGAGGAATATACCAGGCAGCTGCTTCGGGAGTCTTAAAAGCCCACAAAAACGGGAATTTTAAGAAGTAGACGAAATATAAAAAAGCTCAGAAACCATATTATGCTAATGGGTTTCTGAGCTTTTTATCGGAGTGGCGGGATTCGAACTCGCGACCTCCGCCTCCCTAAGACGGCGCTCTAACCAAGCTGAGCCACACCCCGTGACGAAGACTATTGTAACACCCCATCACAGAAAAAGCAAGTCCTTTTTTCAAAATTGTACAAAATTTTTATACAGTTTTATCTTTTAATGCCAACAGGCGCACCAGATAGTCCCAAACCCGCTTGGTTGACGCTATACTCAGGGTTTCCTCAGTGGTGTGGATATCATACATATTGGGGCCGAAGGAAATGCAGTCCAAATCTGCAATCTTGGCTGCCAGAATACCACATTCCAGTCCGGCATGGATCGCTTCTACCTGGGGCTTCTTGCCATACATCTCCTCATAGAGGGCAACCATCTTCTCCCGCAGCGGAGAGTCCACACGGTAGGCCCAGCCCGGATAATCCCCGCTCACCTTACAGCATCCGCCTGCCAGGGCAGTCAGTGCTTCTATCTTAGCAAGCAGCGCCTGTTTGCTGCTCTCCACACAGCTGCGCACGGAGAATTCTGCGGAAAACTTTCCGCATTCCATCGTAAGGATCCCCAGATTCAAGGAGGTTTCCACCAATCCGGGCATATCGGCGCTCATGGCCTGAACACCGCAGGGCAGGCTGTATAAATAATTCATTGCCCGCTGCAGGGCATCTCCCATCAGACACATTGCTGACACTTCTCCCTGCTCGGTCAGGGTCACCGTTACTCCCGGATCCTTGGCAGCCAGTTCCTGCCGCAACACTGTCTCATACTCCGTGGTTAGCTGCCTTAACTGAGCTGCTTCTTTTTCTTCTACCAGGACCTGAGCTGTCGTCACTCTGGGGATTGCATTGTCCGCCAGCCCGCCCTGACAGCTGTGCAGTCCCAGCTTCACACTGCCGGACAGCTTCTGCAGAAGCCTTGCCATCAGCATATTGGAATTGCCCCGTTCCTTATGGATCTCAGCACCGGAATGTCCTCCCTGCAGGCCGCTGATTACCAATTCATAATGCTTACCTGTCATGCTGCTGCAGCCGGATAACAGATCCAGCATGCAGTTAATTCGGGCGCCGCCTGCGCAGCTGGTCAGGAAGATTCCCTCCTCCTCAGAATCCAGGTTCAGCAATCGATGTCCCTGCAGCATGGACAGATCAATCGCTCTGGCTCCATCCATGCCAACCTCCTCATCCACGGTGATCACTACCTCCAGACGAGGATGCTGCAGCGAAGTCTCATCCAACAGCGCCAGTGCATAAGCTACCGCAATCCCGTCATCTCCGCCTAAGCTGGTTCCCTCCGCATAGATGCGGTCACCATCAATACCGATTTTCAGGGGCTCTTTTGTCATATCAATATCCAACTCCGGCTTATGCACAGCTACCATATCCATATGTCCCTGAAGAATCACTGCAGGCTCCTGTTCATAGCCCGGCGTAGCCTCTTTGATGATAATGACATTCCCTATTTCATCCTGAATATACGCAAGACCTCTTTTTCGGGCAAAGTCCACCAGATAATTACTGATTGCCTCCACATTGCCCGACCCGTGGGGAATTTTTGTGATTTCTTCA
Source organism: uncultured Acetatifactor sp. (assembly GCA_944381545.1). Classification (GTDB taxonomy): domain Bacteria; phylum Bacillota; class Clostridia; order Lachnospirales; family Lachnospiraceae; genus Acetatifactor. The sequence goes on from CALWLO010000065.1 coordinate 2,518, forward strand.
AAAAAGGAAAATACCTTTTTCGGCTCAAGTTCCGATAAAACACCCATTATTTTTCTCCTTCCTGTAAGCCTGTAATCAAAAAAAAGTTTGACATTCCGTCAAACCTATTCTTACAGATCCGCTAAATGCCTGATCTAAAATCAAACATGGGCAGTTCCTTTGCTGGGGCAGAAGAACTGCCACGCTCCCCGAGTAGGGCTCGAACCTACAACAACTCGGTTAACAGCCGAGTGCTCTACCATTGAGCTATCGAGGATTATCTATCAACAGCAATAATTATAGCCCTTTGATTACTGACTGTCAATAGACGGCATTACTAATATTTCCAGATATTTTCCTCTTATTCATTATCCTCTGTTTTGCAGTACAGATCCTCTGCGTACTGTGCAACAGCATCGATGAATGCGGCATTGGTGGGCTTACCTGGAAGCTCCCGGTAAAAAATTTCATTCAACAGCTTACGGTTTCCCTGCTTCCAGATGTGATTGACCAATGTTCGGATATTCCTCTCGGCACAGCTTACGGATGTGTGAAAATGAATAGCAATCTCAGAATATATCCCTTTGCAAATGTAGGTGGTGAGATCGTGATTTTTATGTACCCGGCATATCCCAAATAAAGTATACTGAAATCCCACGTAAGAGCCATTAGCGCCTAATTGTCTTAGTAACTTTTCAACTTCCTTTTCATACGTTCTCATATTTTTCTCCTTTGAAATGGTAAAATAATTTATTATATGAGAAGTATAAAAGAATAGAAAGTATCATGAAACATTACTCTATATTGAGATGGTATAATCGTATACAAATAGACGGCAAATTTTTTATTTCTGCTTATTTCGTGGGCAGGAGCGCTATTCTACTGGAATTGAGTACTGTCTGAATTGTTTTAAATATTGATTTGCAGACGTGATGCCAATTTGATTCAAGGCAATTACATATCTGACACTGTTTTGATATAATAAGCCAATTTATCAATGAAGATGGCATTGTTAGGAATATTCAGACTGTACTTGCTGCCAAATACACTTTTTAACATATTTTTATCACCATTGATCCACACAACATTTTTGGCAGTTCTGATGTTTCGTTCCACGCTGGCTACTGTTGTATCATAATGAACTGCAATTTCGACATACAGGCCTTTGCATATATAGGTAAGGATGTCTGAGTCCTGTAATACCAGATTTATTGCATAGATCAGATAATTGAAGCCCTTATATGATTTATTTAATCCCAGCATTCTTAAAGTTGATTCAATAATTTTATCGGTTTCTAAAGTGGTCATGCTTAATTAATATCCCCTTAATATATGTTAGTTTCTTTTTGAATAAAAAACAATAAAAGATATTAGCAAAATTCGACACTATAGGTAACCAAAGTCAAATCTTATTCTTGTTATCAATATATAAAAGTGGTATTTTCTGCATATTTTACCGTCCTTGTCCATATACTGAATTAAGGGTGGGAGAGGTTACCAGCGCCTTTGTACGGGAATGACTTATGAACCTGACGGGCAAGTCTCCCCAAGCAACATAAAATTCAGGCACCATAGCGCAGAAAAGAGGTAAATATGGCAAGAGGACAGAGAAAGACGTTGGAAGAAAAAATCACGGCAAAGGAGGAACTGATTACAGCACTAATGACCCGCATTGAATCGGAAAAACGGGAGCTGGCAGAGCTCTATAAGGAAAAGCGGGAGGCTCAGCTGGAAAACCTCGGCAATATGCTGGAGGAGTGGGAGTTAAGTCCCCAGGAAGCGGAGGAAGCTCTGCGCATGTATATTGATCAGAAGGAAGCTGCAATTTCATAGAATATAAAGCAAAGCCGGGCATGGAAATGGTCCGGCTTCTACGCTGTCCGGAGGTGAGCGTCAGCGCATATCCATTGCCCGGGCGCTGCTGAAGGATGCGCCGATCATTCTGTTGGACGAGGCCACGGCTTCTCTGGATGTGGAGAATGAGACGACGGTGCAGGAGGCGATCTCCCAGCTGGTAAAGAAAAAAACAGTCCTGATTATTGCCCATCGGATGCGTACGGTTACGGGGGCGGATAAGATCGTGGTACTGTCCGGAGGAAGGGTAGCCGAGGAGGGAACTTGCGAGGAGCTGTACCGAAAGAACGGTATCTGTTTCCATATGGTAAATCTGCAGACGGAAGGCCAGAACTGGGCGTTGGAATCTGTATAATATATGGCTTGTGATATCCCCTGGGGCGGCTTTGCCCCAGGGGATATCGCTGTATATGGGGGTTTTAGGTTAAAGAGGCCATGGAAGCTATCGCATTTCCGTCAGGGGTGGGAATGATTGACAGGATGGCGCAAATGGATTTAAAATAAAGGGGAAACAACAAAGGCAGTGCTGGAGCTTGAGCCAGCCGGAATTGGGAATTTCAGGGAGAGCGGTGTGAAGCAGGATAAGAAAAGAATCGGAAATGAATCAGGTCATTCGGAAGCGCAGGCAGGAGGCAGAAGAGAAGCGGCTGGTCAGAAAAAGGAACAGAGACGGAAGGCTCCCTGCCCTGTAGCTGACCGCTGCGGCGGCTGTCAGTGGATCGGCATGGCGTATCAGGAGCAGCTGAAGGAAAAGGAAAAACGAGTGCGAAGACTTCTGGCTCCCTACTGCAGTCTGGAAGGGATTCTGGGCATGGAGGAGCCGCTGTATTATCGGAACAAGGTGCATGCGGTATTCGGGGAAGACCGGAAGCATCAGCCCATCTCCGGTATCTATGAGGAGCGCACTCACCGTATTGTGCCAGTGGATCGCTGCCTGATTGAGAACCAGCGGGCAGATGAGATAATTGTATCGATCCGTGAGCTGCTGCCTTCTTTTAAGATCCGCCCCTATAATGAGGATACGGGCTATGGGCTGCTACGCCATGTCCTGATCCGTATCGGGCAGGTCTCCGGACAGATCATGGTGGTTTTGGTGCTGACTTCTCCGGTGCTGCCTTCTAAGAATCATTTTGTGAAAGCATTGTTAAAGCGCCATCCGGAAATTACCACGATTGTGGTAAATGTCAACAGTCGGGGAACCAGTATGGTGCTGGGAGAGAAGGAGCAGATAATCTACGGCAGAGGATATATTGAGGATACTCTTTGCGGCAAGACCTTTCGGATCTCTCCGAAATCTTTTTATCAGGTCAACCCAGTGCAAACGGAAGTGCTGTATGCCAAGGCCTTGGAATATGCGGCGCTGACCGGAAGGGAAACTGTGGTGGATGCTTACTGCGGTACGGGTACTATCGGGATCATTGCCAGCGACAGGGCCGGGCAGGTGATCGGCGTGGAACTGAGTGGAGATGCGGTACGGGATGCCCGCTGTAATGCCAAGGTCAACGGGGTGAAGAATATCCGGTTCTACCAAAACGATGCAGGACGGTTCCTGCTGGAAATGGAAGCCCAGGGCAGTCAGGTGGATGCGGTGCTGATGGATCCGCCCCGCAGCGGCAGCAGCGAGGAATTTCTGGCCGCTGTAGCCCGGATCGCTCCCCGGCGGGTGGTCTATATCTCTTGCAATCCGGAAACCCTGGCCCGGGATCTGCATTACCTGACAGGTAAGGGATATAAGGCGCAGCGGGCTGCGGCCGTGGATATGTTTCCGTTTACGGGGCACGTGGAGACCGTCGCATGTCTACAAAGGGTGGATATGTAGAAATCCTTGAGTTTACGCAGTTTGCGAGAGTTTTTAAGTTTTCTGGACAAAGCAATTTTGGACGGAAAAAGGAGATTTCTCATGAGATTAAAGTCTCGGTAGTTATGGAACTGGTATGAGTGGACACAAAAATCTATAGTTCACAATTAAGGTTATTTCGGAGATTATTTTCATCAACAACTAAATATTAAAAGAGTCGCAAGACCGTTTGTTTTCAACATCTTTGGATGTGAAAGCAGGCGGTCTTCTTTCTTTTGTCAGCTTTCATATCTAAGATTTCAGAATGGAGGAATGCGAGGATGAAAGAAACAAAGGAAATGTATTCATCATGGGGTGACGACCATGGTGTCAGGTTGGGAAACATCAAAATCAGTGATTTACACGACTTTAAGGAACATCCCTTTTATGTTGTAGAAGATACTGCGTTGTTTGAACTGGCAAGAAGCATTGAGGATAAGGGAGTGCTTGTTCCATTAATTGTCCGTGCTAATCCTTATGGAGATGGGTATGAGATTATTGCAGGGCATCGTAGGAAAGCTGCCTGTAAATGGGCAGGGATTTCAGAGGTTCCTGTAATGATTGTGGAACTGGATGATAATGAGGCTGTGATTGCTATGGTAGATAGCAATTTGCAGAGAGAACATATCAAGCCTAGTGAAAAGGCATTTGCTTACAAGATGAAGCTGGAAGCAATGAAACAGCAGGGGAAGAGGACGGATTTAACTTTTTCTCAAGTTGAAAAAAAGTTGGAGAATGAGAATCCTACTTTGCAGTTAGCGGAAATAACCTGTGGCACAGATGAGAATGGATGCTGGAACGTAAGTAATACTGGTGGAAAGATAAATCCCAATTATGCAAATGAAAAGTTAGCAAAGCAGGTGGGAGAGAGCCGTGCACAGATTTCAAGGTATATTCGCCTTACCAATCTTATTCCTAAGATTCTGAATATGGTGGACGAAGGAAAGATTGCTTTTACGGTGGCTGTGGAGCTTTCTTATCTGAAGGAAGAAGAGCAGTACGAGCTTCATGTCATTATGGATTTGGAACAGTGTACACCATCCTTATCACAGGCGTGTCGTTTGAAGGTAATGAGCCAACACGGAACCTTGGATATGGATGCGATTTGTATGATTTTGGAGGAAGAAAAGCCCAATCAGAGGGAGCAGATAAAGCTTCGTGCAGATTCTTTGGCGAAGTATTTCCCGGAGGATTATACTCCTAAGCAGAAGACGGACTTAATTGAACAGCTTCTGAAGGAGTGGTATGAGAAGCAGGAGTACAGCAAGCAGGAGAGCCTTGGCAGCAGCTTGGGCAGAGCAAGATAAAGGAATGGAGGTAGTGGTAATGAGCAGAGAATTATCAACTTATGAAGCAATGGGTGGTACTTATACAGAGGTGGATGGTGTGCTTTATCCGAATATTGTGGTTTCGGAGGAAGCGGATGTGTGGGTTGGGAAATATGGTCTTCTATGGATAGATTATATGAAATTCAATTATGCAGAAAGGTACAGACACCATATTCGTATGGGAACTTTGAATAGTAAGGCTTTTGAGGTAAATGAAGAGGTTTATGAGATGTTGGAGGATATTGTGAATCAGTATCTGGCAAAGCATAAGCCACAAAATTCAGCTTCCACAATGGAAATGTGGAGGCTTCGGGAACAGGCAAAACAAATGGCGGAAGAGGTCGTGTTAAGCGATATTGTTCGCCAGTATCATTAGAATTTGGAGGATTTTAGTATGAGAGAGATTAGAGAATACAATATGAACGGAACGATTATTTTGGGCGTGGATAATGGTTATGGTAATGTGAAAACCGCCCACAGAGTATTTCCTACAGGGATTGTGAAATGTGATAGCGAGCCGGTGCTGAGTAAGGAGTATATCGAATACGATGGCGCTTATTATATTATTGGCGAAGGTCACAAGGGCTTTGTTGCAGACAAGCAGGAAGATGATGACACTTATATCATGACTCTTGCAGCTATTGCAAAGGAACTTGAAGCAAGAGGACTTACAGAGGCAAGGATTCATCTGGCAGTAGGACTTCCCTTGAAGTGGGTGCAGGCACAGAGGGAGAGCTTTAAGAAGTATCTGACCAGAGAAAGATATATTTCCCTGAAATACAAGAAGATGAGCTATCTGATTGAAATAGTGGATTGTACGGTTATGCCTCAGGGCTATGCGGCAGTTGCTGAGAATTTGAGGGATTTTAAGGGAATGAATCTGCTGGTGGATATCGGAAACGGTACCATAAATGTGATGTATCTGAATAACGGAAGACCTATTGAAAGTAAGTCGTGGACGGAAAAGCTTAGTGTAAATCAGTGTTTTATCCGTATTCAGAACCACATCATGAACCAAACCGGAGTGAAACTGCCGGATGAGATTATCAGCCAGTTTCTGCAATATGGAGAGATTGATGTGAATGATAAGTATCAGAATATGATAAAGGAAATTGCAGAGCAGTATGTAAAGGATATTTTTGAGAAGCTTCGTGACTATGAATATAACGAAGATTTGATGAAGCTGTATATTATGGGCGGCGGTGCCAAGATGGTTGAGATGTTTGGAAAGTACAATCCGGACAGAGTCACCTTTAACCATGATATCTGTGCCAATGCCAAGGGTTATGAATACTTCTGTTATATGATGCTTCGTCAAAAGATGCGAAAGTAGGTGATTAAATGGCTGTAAAGAACCATAATTTCCGCTTCAATGAGGAAAAAGAGGCGGAACGACAGGCGTGGGAAATCCTTCACTCAAGGGAAGTGAAGGAGGACTTCCGTTCCCAAAATGAATTTGTGATTGCGGCTATCAATGACTACTACGAAAGGCATCTTGCTACCAAGCAGGACCCTTATCTGGAATCAAGGGAAAAGGAAGATGCTTTTGTAAAAGGCATTGTAGAGGCGGTGGAGAAAAAGGTGCTTGATAATCTGCCGGGGCTGGCTGGAATGTATATGATGCAACAGCAGTCTCTTTTATCTGTAATGAGTTTGCAGGGGATGGTGCCTGTGCAACAACAGATGCAAGCGCAGATTCCTGTACCACAAATGATGGGAATGCAGCAACCCGGACAGGTAGCAGCAACAGTACAGGTTCCGGAGCAAGGACAAAAACAAGAAACTGTAGCTAGTGGAGTTACTTGTGACAATCAGAATTACACGGAAGAAGATGTGAAGAAGTATGAAATGGAGCCGGAATTAAACGAGTTGCTTGATTTTAGTTTCTGTGGTGATTGATAGTATATGGCTATAGAACTTTTGCAGATGGATGCGTTGTGGCATCATTTGTGGAAGTAGTTGTAGCCGTAATTAAAGAAGAAACAATTTGTGCCGGATACGGCACAAATTGTAGCCAATTTAATATAGTTATTAGCTTAGTTGAAGCCATGTATCTTTTCGAAGGTATGTGGCTTTTCTTTTTTTGAGCTTAAGACAAATTTCTTTATCAGCCCTCGTGCGCTTAAGCGAGGGCTAAGCCTCGCAGAGCGAAATACACCCATCGCACAAAACTTCGTTTTGTACTCTGTGTATTTCGCGATTGCATCGAGCTATTACACCGGAAACGGCGGTGGGTTCGTAAACGGATGCCTATGCATCCACTCACATTATGCATTAGAAGGGAGATGATTAGAATGTCAAGAAATTCATTTGTACAAATGAATAAGCTGACTAATGTATCAGGCAGAATTACTTATATTTCAAGCAAGGCAAAGCAGGAAAATCTATATGCTACCTATACTACGATTCCGGACAGGAGCTTTTGGAGGGAGTTGGCTAAGTGTAATCAGGAATGTTTTCGTCAGAGTGGAACTGAGGGGAAATGTATTGAGGCGAGGGAGCTGATTATAGCTTTGCCGGAGTCATTTGTGCATTATGAACCGGAGTATCTGTTGAAGCGATTTACAGACCATTTTAAGCAGAAATATAAGGTGGAGTGTATCTCAGCACTGCATCATAACAAGCGTAAGACCAATTATCACATTCATCTGATATTTGCAGAGCGTCAGCTTCGGGATAAGCCAATCGAGAAGATTGCCACCAGAAATATGTTTTATGACGAAAAGGGTAAGCACCGGCGTACCAAGAAGGAAATCTTGGATGAAGCAGGGAACATCCGTAAAAAGTGCAAGGTTATCAAGAAGGGGGAAGTGTATGAGCGGAATCTGTTTACTACGAAAAACGAGTTATTTAAGGCTGATGGATTTTTAGACGAGGTAAAGCGTTTATACACGGATCTGATTAATGTCTGTGCCATAAATGAAGAAGATAAGCTTCATGTATTTGACAGGAATGGATTGTATTTTGCTACCAAGAAGATTGGTAAAAACAATCCCAAAGCAACAGAGATTGAAGCGGACAATATGGAGCGTGTAAGATGGAATCAGACTGTGGACAGAGCATTGATTTCAGGTGTTGCCGAGGAAGATATCTTGGGAGTGAAGAGAGAAAAGATATCGGAGGAAGTTAAGCGTTCCATTGAATTATATGGGAATAATCCGTCTTTTCTGGCTGAAATTATCAGACTTGCAATTAAGGCATTAGAATTGCTTATATCCAAGGTATTACTTGCAGCGGCTAAAATGGCTGAAAAGATTGTGGATGTGGTTTATGTAGAGAAAGAGGTTCCAGTGTTGGTGGATGAGCCAGAGCAGGCGGTTGAGATTCGGGAAAAGGTACAGCTTCCCAAGAAGCCGGAGGAACCGTTATTGCTGTCTAAGTATCCGGTGATTATTGAACTGGATGCAGAATTGAAGCGTAGAAATAAGGAAATCTTTGCGATTGAACAGGAACGAGGCAATTTAGAGATTGAGTTGGCTGAATGTACCGGAGTATTCAAACAGAAGCAGAGGAAGGAGTTGCAGGAGAGAATTACACTTTTAGATAAAAAGGTGGAGAAGATGAAAGCGGAGCTTTCAAAGGTGCTTCAGAATGCCGGATATGCAAATGCAGCTGAATTCTTTACAGAGCTTTTTGCGGTGCGTGAGGAGAAGCGGAAGTATGAAGAGGATTGCAAGATATGGCAGGAAGAATGTGTTAGGGCGGAGATTAGTATCAATCGTGAAGCATTCTGTAATGAGGAAACAGCAAGGAGAAATGAAAAGAGGCATCGATAAATGCGGTTGGTGCTATCATATAAGTTGATAGCACCTGCTTTTGCTATATCATATGAAACTTGAATATATTATGTACGTTCTTTTGGTTAAAATGTGATGAAAGATAACAGGTAATGTGGTACAATATATTTGAGAGATAATAAATAGTTATCTATTGATTTCAGAATGGATAAGCGTGATTTTCTCATTTAGAATAAACTTTGAAATGGATATTATACCTATGAAAATAGAACTATTAGATAAAATATTTAAAGAAAATGTATTTACATATAGAACTTGTAAAATTAGATATTCTTATGCGTTTGAAAATTGTTTAAAAGATAAACTTTTATTGTTAAAAAAGGAATACAATGTCTATACAATCGATGAACTATTTGCTGGCTCAAAGGATAACTCTGTAAGTAGAAATAAGTTGAAGGAGTGGGGAGTTGGTCTTGTAAAGAACCTTCTAGGATTAATCCCAGCCTATGGTGCTGTTCTTACAATTATTTTTTCGATAACAGATACGATTAGCTTTTTGAAAGTATCTGATTTGGAAAAACTTCGAGAATGTTTGCAATTAAAAGAAAAGCCTCATAAGAAATACAGAAAAATTAAAAATATTCTAATGTGTAAATACCGATGAATCAGTGCACACTGCACGGTCATCGAGTGCA
>CALWLO010000066.1 GCA_944381545.1 uncultured Acetatifactor sp.
GTGTGGCCATCCAGCTGGATACAGCGTTTGAGCAACACCAGCTCAAACTGTGTCCCGGCAGGGATCAGCCCCTCCAGCCGGATATTCATGACCCGGGTCCGTTTCAGCCGGATCACTTCGTAGCCGCAGGTTTGACACATCCGCCGGATCTGCCTGTTGACTCCCTGAGTCAAGACGATCCGAAATGTATATTTGCCGGTCTGAAGAATCTCACAGGGCCTGGTGGTCATTTCAAGCTCCTTAAGCGTCACGCCGGAGGCCATCTGCTCCAGAAACCGGGGGGTAATCACTTTGTTTACCCTGACCACATACTCTTTTTCATGCCCGTGGCTCCCCCGCATCACAGCCTCGATCAGATCCCCGTCATTGGTCAGCAGCAGCAGCCCCTCCGAATCCTTATCCAGCCGCCCTGCATAAGTTACCCGCACGGGATATTTCACATAATCATGGATCATCTTCTCTGCGTGCCTGTCCTTCTCCGTGCAGGTTACACCCACGGGTTTATAAAAGGCCAGCACCACCTTCCCCGGCTTTCCCTGAAGCAATTTGCCATTTACGGCAATAAAATCCCTGTCCGTAACCCTGCAGCCCATGGCCGCAGCCTGGCCGTTTACCGTGACTTTTCCCTGCTCTATCAGCTTATCCGCTTCCCGCCTGGAACATACGCCGCAGTCCGCCAGATATTTATTCAATCTTACTTCACCTGTATCCAAAGCTTATTCCCCCGCACCTTCAACACTTTACGGAGCCCATGGCTCCGTCTCTTCCATGGACCACACCTCGGGGATCTCCTCTCTCTCTGTCAGACCGTCCTTCGCCAGCCGGTCTGCCAATTCATTATAATATACATTGGTATGAGCCTCTACCTTGGTAAAGCGCATCTGGATACTACCCATCCACCGTCTCATCGCCTCGGCATACTTCTGCGTCAGCTCCGTCTTGCTCTTCCATGCCCCGGTCACCCATTTTTCAATCCCTTCATAATCGTACCGCAGCTCGATCTGCGTAAAGCCGTTATGGATGGCCCATCTTACGGCATACATGGCTCCCAGCATCTCCCCGGATACATTGCGGAGTCTGGCCGTATCCGGGTTGTCCCCGCTGCCGTTTTCCACATATACGGTATCATCCGGCAGGATAAACACGCAGCCAAAGGCATACCTTTGTAGGGAATGCTCGTAGCTGCCGTCCACATAGGCTACCAGGCCGCCGGTGGGATCTCCCATACCCAGAGGGCGCTCCTGTGGGTCAGGCAGCCCGCCCCGGTCACTGACAGCTCTGTCTCTTTTTTTCCCGGAATCCCCCTGCGTGCCAAAGCTCCCCTCCAGATATGCCTTGGCCTGCGCCGGATCCTTAAAGCTCTTATATTCGGCTCCCGGGTAACCGTCCACAGCTTCCTTACAGGCATCCCAGCTATCCAGAATCCCTGTGATTTTCCCTTTGCGCACCGCATATACCTTACCCGCTGCCATCCCTGCCTCCATACGCCGTTAATCCCCTGTGATGAAAAGCGCACACTTATTCCCATGCATATCGCAAGCCCCGCTTGCGATACTGCTCAAATAGAAACGTGAAGCCTTTCACCCAAGATCCCGCAACCTAATACAGAGCCACCGCCTAAAATGGGCTGTGGCTCCGTACATTATACTAACATATTTTCGGCGGTTTGTCCATGTCAAATACATGGCACACCCCCTCCCTGTCCTACATACAATATAGTAAAAAATATGACAGGAATCTATCCGTTATGTACTTTTTCCTCTTTTTTCTGCTGCTGATCGTCCTGTGTCTGGGAATTTTCTTCTGGCGCAGGCACAGGGCCGTAAAAAAAGTCCGCTGCATGACCTGCTGTGAGAAGCAGCGGCTTCTGGATACTATTCTGAAGCCCTTTGGCTACTATTACGAAAGCAGACAGGATCTGATCTCCACACGGAATGATGCCTGGCAGCGCCAGGCCGGATATAAGGGGCTTTTTGACAAAGCTGCGCTTCATCTTCATATGGTATTCGATGCACTGCCGGTATACTTTAACTATCAGGGACGCACCTGGCTGATAGAATTCTGGAAAGGGCAATACGGCATCAATACCGGCGGCGAGGTAGGCGTCTACTGCGCAGACCGGGTGCTGAAGCCTGATGAATACGCCACCGCCCGCTTTCAGGCTGTGACGGATTATGAGAGACTTCCGGTGACCTTCAGTCTGTTCAGACAGGAAACTTTGCTGGCTACCATGTCCCATCATACCTGGTGGCTTACTGCCTTTCTGGTAGGTATGTTCACCGATCCGCCGCAGCTGTCCATGGAGATCACGATCCGCTTCCCCAATCCGGAGATGCAGAGACGCTTCCTGGAGGCATTATACCGTCTCCATCAGGAAAACGAAACTCTGAAATATTCCTGCTGCTGTCAGGGGCCGGGGGTACACATTTGTTACAGCCGGGGCTGTCCGGCATCCCCCATCTGCCCCAGCCGCATTTCCTGCCTGCGCAGACTGCGGATCCGCTGGGCACAGCTGTGCAACCGCTTTTTCTGCAGACTGTACTGCCGGATTACCCGCCCCTTCAACTGCACACTGGACCGCATTCTTTACCTGTATGAACTGCTGCCATTTATTCTGCGCCGCATGCTCCGGCGCCTGAAAGGAGTCATCCGCACATGAGTTATACCTCCCGTCTTAACCATGCTTTTCACAATGCCCCCATACTCCCCCTAAACGACCGCAGCCGGTATGTCCTGATCAGCGACTGTCACAGAGGAGACGGCTCCTGGGGAGATAACTTTCTGAAAAATCAGACCCTGTATTTTACGGCCTTAAAGCACTATTACACCCAGGGCTTCACCTATATTGAGCTGGGAGACGGGGATGAACTGTGGGAAAACAGGCGCATGAGCCAGATCATCGAAATCCATAATAATGTCTTCTGGCTCCTCTCCCTGTTTTACCGGCAAGAGCGTCTCTATCTGCTGTACGGCAATCATGATATGGAAAAAAAGAAGCCCCGCTATTCCGACCGGGTATGCGCCACCTATTTCTGTACGGATTCCCAATGCCGCCAGCCCCTGTTCCCGGGTCTGACCTTCCATGAGGGGGTTATCCTGGAGACAGAAAGCCGGGGAGACCGCCTTTACCTGACTCATGGGCACCAGGCGGATACTATGAATTCCACCTTCTGGCGATTCTCCCGCTTTCTGGTACGGTATTTCTGGCGCCCGTTAGAGCACTTCGGCGTGTTGGATCCCACCAGCGCCGCCAAAAACTATACTCATAAGGATCGGGTGGAACAGCGGCTTTCCGATTATGCCCTGAAAACAGGACGGATCCTGATTACCGGGCACACCCACCGCCCCAGGCTGGATCCGGATAAGCCCCAGTACTGCAATACGGGCAGCTGTGTCCATCCCCGCTGCATTACCTGCCTGGAAATCGTCGGGGAAAAGATGACACTGGTAAAATGGACTTACAATACCAGAAGGGACAATGCCCTATATGTCAGCCGGGAAGTGCTGTCGCAGCTGCAACTGGAAAATGTATGACCCGGGAACTCCAGCCCTATCTTTTCTGGTTCACTTACTAATCGGTTGCCCGCAGCCTTTCCACAATGCTTTGCTTTTCCAGATTTCGGAAACAGATATAGGGAACCAGGATGGCAAAAACAATCAAAACCGGCGTACAGAGGATAAGCGGCATAAGCGTAAAGCGGAACGTTGCCGTATAGTCGCCGGCTACCATCATCCGGACACCGACAGCCACAGCCAAAGTCCCCAGGATGTAGGCGTTTTTCGCATAAACACAGGAGAGCAGCACCAGTCCCAGCGTCAGGGAGCAAATCACGGTTACCGTGCGCTTTTTATTTCGGCCAAGATTTGCCAAAGCCATTTTGGGAATACTTGCACCGTCCGTGCTTTTCTTGATTTTCCGCTTGCTGCTGGTTCCCGTGTCGGTGTAGCGCAGAGCTTCCATCGGGGAAACCTTTCCGGCAATTCTGGCAGGCCTTTTACAGGAAATCAGTACCGTCAGATAAGCGAACAGTGCAGAGCCTATGAAGATAAAGGGACTGACTGCCGTTTCCGCCTTACCTATTGTGCCGGTAATCATCACGGGGACTAAACAAAAGCCCAAAAGATATCCGATCAGCAGCCCGATGGGAATACCGATCAGCGACAGGCGTCCTGCCTGCCCATATATCATTTTCTTCAGCTGCTTTCCCGAAGCGCCCAAAGTTTTCAGCCTGCCGTAAAAGCGGATGTCGCTGGCAACGGAAATCTGGAAAATGTTATAGATAATCAGATATCCGCTGGCAAATACCAGTAACATGCAGATCGCCATCGGAAGGACTTCACGGATGATGTTCTCATTCATGGCGGCATCATAGGCGATATTGGCCGAGAGGGATACATCGGACAGTCCGGTATCCGTTAAAATCTGCTCCGCTGCCTGTTCCAGACCTTTATTGCGGTAAAGGTTGATATGAAGCATACCCGTTCCAAAGACCTGCCCGTCTGCCAACTGCGCTTCCTGGTCGATGCCTGCGCACTCAGACCGGACAAAGGCTTCGGACACCCACGCCATGCTTGCCATCGCAGCGTAATTTCCTTCCCAATAACCGGAAAGAATGAAATGGCTGGTAATATATTCACTGCTGTTCAAATCCTTACGCCACTGCAGCGTGATTTCCTGCCCCACTTCATAGGGAAGCCCCATCTTGTCAAGGGTAAGGGTATCTAATTTGGTAGTTCCTATTGATGTGGAAGGTTCGGATAAAAAGAGGTTCTCCAGAATGATCACAAGCATATCCCGGACACGGTTCGCTCGCACCGTAATCAGCCGCTTAATTTTCATACTCCTGAATCTGATCCTGCAGCTCCTGGACTGCGTTTTGAACATTTTGTCCATTTCCGGTCTGTGCCTGGAGCAGCAACAGGTGATTTTTCATATCATGGTAGATCCTGCGCACCCGTTCTTCGTCCTTTATCCGGTCTTTATAGTAATTTCGCTGCATTTCCAATTCCTGGGCCCGATAAGCAGTCTGCATGGCATCACAAATATAAGATGCCAGATACATACACCCGAAGCTGGAAAAAATGGAAGCTCCGCAGATCGGATATACAATAGCCGTATCTTCCGGCATGAAATATATAATGATAAAAATAGCCACAAAGGACGCCAGCATCAGCATATCCACAATCATCCACATCCTGACACTTAAGTGAGAAGCGATTTTTGACAGGAATTTCCTTAAAATCAGCCAGGCTCCCATCCAAAACAATAACCGCAGAAGCAGGGAAAATGTATGTATCGCCGTACTGATCAGCATCAATTCCTGCGAATGCAATGTTTCCTCATAGGTTACTCGGGTTATCCGATAAAACATCCGTCCACCCACATCCAGCATCAGATAGTTAATCGCAATCAAAGCAGGATAAAACAGCAGTACAACCGATATTTTCTCCATCAGCTTCCCTCGGTGAAAAAGAAGAATATACGCCAAAAAAAGTCCCATAGTACCCAGGAGACTGCCAAGGTCATTGGAATAAATAATAGAATCGGCCAGATAACCGCATACAAGAAATGCCGCCGCCTTTAACAGCCAGTTCTTTCGAAGCGGAAGAAAGGTTTTCATCATCCAGAAAAAGCAGAAAGCATATCCCCAAGAAAGTAAAAAAGATAAAATCAGCAAAAAACGAGTCATAAAAAATTCCCCCAGTATTCTGCAAGCTTTTCCATAAATTCCTTCCTTTTGGGCTGGCTGATGGGGATGACCGCACCCGTAATCAGCTCCAGCTCTAATTTGTTGACACCCTTTACATAAAACAGGTTTACCATATAACTGGTATGGCAGCGGACAAATCCCTTATCCTGCAAATCCCGTTCCATCTCCTTCATACTCTTGTAGCAGATAATATTTTCCTGCTCGGTATGCAGAAGCAGATTGCGGTTAAAGGTCTCTATATAGCTATATCCCTCTAATCCGTATTGGGTAAGAGTGGTTAAAAAGATAATGCTGACCTTTTCATCCATTTGGCGGATGCGCTCGGCAGCCCGCAGGCCGTTTACAAGCCGCATTTGAATGTCGAGGAAAATGAGGTCAATCGTGGTATCATACTTTTCAATCAGTTCCATTCCGTCATAATAAGCCGTTATTTTTATTTCCGCACAAGTTTCAGCGGCATATTGCTTTAATAAATCACTCAGGTAAACCACGAAATCCTTTTCATCATCACAAATCGCTATATGTATCATCTTGTCTCTCCATGTCACTTTACAGCTTTCTATTACAAAGATTATTTTATCCTCGTCTGGTCATATCCATAAATAAAGAATAGTCCCAGAAATTCAACATTTCCAGGACTTTTCCATATCATTTTTAATCTTAGATTTCCGCTGTTACACAACACCCTGCGCCAGCATAGCCTCTACAACCTTCTCAAAGCCTGCGATATTAGCGCCTGCCACATAGTCGCCTTCTACACCGTAGCGCTTTGCAGCGTCGTCGATGTTGTGGTAGATGGTGATCATGATGTTCTGCAGCTTGGAGTCAACCTCCTCAAAAGACCAGGAAAGTCTCTCGCTGTTCTGGCTCATCTCCAGTGCGGAGGTAGCCACACCGCCTGCGTTGGCAGCCTTGCCGCCTACAAACAGTACCTTATTCTCCTGCAGATATTTGGTGGCATCCAGAGTGGTAGGCATATTTGCGCCTTCGCAGACAGCCATTACGCCGTTAGCAACCAGCATCTTTGCATCCTCCAGATCCAGCTCGTTCTGGGTAGCACAGGGCAGAGCGATATCACACTTGATGCTCCATACGCCGTGCTCTCCGTTCTTCTTCTCATGGTACTCAGCGCTCTTTCTTGCAGCTGCATACTCGGTCAGACGCGCTCTCTTTACTTCCTTGATCTCCTTGAGCAGTTCCACGTCAATACCCTCGGGATCATAGATCCAGCCGTTGGAATCGGAACAGGTAACTACCTTTGCTCCCATCTGGTGTGCTTTCTGGGTTGCATAGATCGCCACGTTGCCGGCGCCGGAAACGCATACGGTCTTGCCCTCCATGGACTGGCCATGACACTTTAACATCTCCTGGGTTAAGTATAACAGACCATAGCCTGTAGCCTCGGTACGAGCCAGGGAACCGCCGTAGGTGAGACCCTTACCGGTCAGAACGCCCTCAAAGGAACCCTTGATTTTCTTATACTGGCCAAACATATAGCCAATTTCCCGCGCGCCGGTTCCGATATCTCCGGCGGGAACATCTACATCTGCGCCGATATATTTGCTCAGCTCCGTCATAAAGCTCTGGCAGAATGCCATGATCTCCCTGTCGGACTTACCCTTGGGATCAAAATCGGAACCGCCCTTACCGCCGCCAATGGGAAGCGTGGTCAGGGAGTTTTTGAAAATCTGCTCAAAGCCTAAGAATTTAATAATACCCAGATTTACGGAAGGATGAAGTCTTAAACCACCCTTGTAAGGCCCGATCGCATTATTGAACTGTACGCGGAAGCCTCTGTTTACCTGTACCTGTCCCTCGTCATCCACCCAAGGAACACGGAACATGATCTGGCGATCCGGCTCGGTAATTCTTTCCAGAATAGCATTCTTTCTGTAAAGCTCCTCATTCGCGTCAATTACGGGTCTTAAAGAATCCAGAACTTCGGTAACTGCCTGCAAAAACTCAGGCTGGTCAGCGTTTTTCTTCTGTACTACCTCCAGTACCTCATCAACATATGACATGATATACGTCCTCCTTTAAAGTATTTTACCACGCTTTATTATAGTACTACTTTTTGAATCAGGCAACATACTTTATCACGCTGAATTTGAGAAGTTTTCTTGACTTTTTTATACAAGTTGCACAATAAAATATACATGTATACAATATATCTAATCAGAAAAATGCTGTTTTACAGATATTTCGTCAGCCGCTCCACATTTTTTGCTTCAAAATCAATCAGCTCCTGAGCCAAAGCTGCAGGCTTCATACCCACATCCGCATTGCGGTTTAAAATTCTCTTCATATCCATGATTCCCTGGTTACTGCTCTTGATCAGCATTTCCGCAATATGACTGGTGCTGGTATTCAGCAGTGTATTATAATGGATGGAGCCTGCCAGTATCAGGTTTTCTACATGGTTTTCCCGATAAGGCTCCGCCTTGGCCTGCAGAAGCTGATCCATGGCCTGATTATGAATCTGAGAATATTTCAGCGACTGCCTGGACATCTGTCTGGCCAAATCCTCATCATAGATTTTATCATTCATGATATCCAGCGCCCTCATAGCCTTCTCGGTACTTTTCTGAATTTCTTTATATACGGCAATTTCCTGTGATCTCATAATTTTTCCCTCCGCACTGCCTGCACCCTGTTCCCAATAAGCATCTGAAAAAGGATGCTGTCTTAAGACAACATCCTTTTATTCTAGTATACAGCATTAGCTGAAATCTATACCATTCGCCAAGCCTTTTACTGTACATATTCTTCTTTGACATAACCGATCTGACCATTATAGCTGATCTTGCACCAGCCGTCTGCTCTCTCCAACAGATCCACGATATCACCGCCGGTAAGCACGCCAAGCTTAGAGGCCTCCTGGCTGGGCGCCAGACGCACATTGATATTGGTGGTTGCCGTTACCTGTCCTATGATCTGGCTGGCATCCACAGCCTCCGCTACGCTCAAATATTCCGACTTGATGTAGCCGTCCCTGCCTTCAAAAATAATATGCGTCCAGCCGTTTAACTGCTGCTCTACGATCTGCACCTCTGTGCCGCCGGATACCTTACCTATTTTTTCCGCCTGTTCACTGTCAGAAACACGGACATTTACCGTTGTGGTTGCGGTTCCTGATGTGGGCTGGGGTACTGCCTGCTCCTGCGTCTGCTGCTGATCTTCGGCAGCCTCCGCCTCCTGTCCGCTCTCCTCTGGCTGCTCTTCCTCATCCCGCTGGGCCGCCAGGGTTTCGCCGGTAGTTTTATTCACATCTACCACCAGCTCCTGTACATAGTAAAACAGATCTGCATTTTCCAGGTAAATCTCGCTGCATTCCACATTGGTATTGTTATTCAGTTCCACCACGTCATCCTGCAGATTCATCTCCCGGATATAATCCAGTTCTTCCTCTGACACTACCTCATCCGTATTCAGATACAGGCTGCCGTCCTCTGCGGTACATACATAAAAGGTCTTCATACCGGGGACGATCTGGTCTTCAAAGCCCACCAGGGTCATATGATGATATACATATGCCAGATAGGAATTCTCCTTGGGGCCGGGCTTGGTATAAATCTCAATCAAGGGGTAGCTGTCTACATATTTAGCCATCTCCGGGATTCTGATCGCCTCCGTATCTGCCAGATAACTGCAGATACTTCTGATCGTCTCCACATCACCGGTAGCATATGCATTAAAATAGGTAGCAATCAGCGTATAAAGCTCGCCGTCCGTATTCTTCTCCAGCGGCGTCTCCTGAATCCCCTCTTCTACCGGCTCCTGGGATTCTTCGATGGATATGCTCTCCAGGGATGCCAGCGGCTCCTCCAGTTCATCCGCATTACCCGCTTTCAGAGCCACGGCTACCGTTACTGCCACCGCAACAATAATGATTACAGGAAAGGCTATTTTACTGTTCTTAACTGCAAAATCCCGTATGCCTCTTAATTTATCTTTCATCATGTTCCAAATCCTTCCATTGAAAAAACAAAAGAGTCCGATATGCGGGACTCTCGCGTCTGGTGTGGTCTCTACGAAAATACCACATAAATAATCAAGGTGATGTAAAGTGCGTCCGACAGGAATCGAACCTGCATTAAAGGCGTCGGAGGCCTTCGTTCTATCCATTAGACTACGGACGCAAATGTTACAAATTTATTACATCACCTTGACTATAATAACACAAAACTTCTGGTCTGTCTATATCCTTTTGATGGAAATTCAAATTTTTATAGAAAAATAAGATTTTTAGAAAATCGTTCTGATTTTAAAGAACTTCCATGACTTTTCCGGTTACGGCATCAAATCGGTATGCATAATCCGACAGCACCTCTTCTGCCTGAAGCTGGCTCCTGTTAATCTCTGCTATCATCTCATGCAGCTCTTTCCCATTGCTCCGTCCGTCGTCCGGCAGCAGGATCACTTCGTGTATGGAGCTTGGCAGGATATAAAAGCTTCCGCCCAGATGCCGTGCGATATCTGCCAGTATCCCCGGATACAGGATCACGGCTGCCCCCTGGCTGTGCTTTTCATTGGACAGCACATACAAATATCTGTTGGTCTCCTGCTGCATCTCCCTGAGCTCTTCCAGCTGCCCCTCATCCAGTATGTCCTTCAAAGCATTATCCATACTGCTGAGCTGGGACTGCATCAGTTTCGGAGTATTGTGCTCCGCCAGACGCATCAGTTCCCGGTGATTGGTCTTCCACATCTCCATGTGGGCATTATGGACCAGGATCATCCCTTCTCCTAACTCGGGATGCTCATAGCTGTAATAAAAGCAGATCGCCAGATCCAGAAAATCCACGTGAGGAATCCGTTCCAGCAGCTCCCGGTTCTTTTCCCGGTTCACCAAACGGTAAACGATCCGTCCCTTTACTTTCTCAAAATCCCTGAAAAATTCCATGTCCACCTTACCCCTGGGCAGTCCCTTTACATACAGCGCCAGGATCTTCGACACAATACATTCCATGTCCATGCCCTCCTTATGCATTTCATAAAAGCCATCCAGATAGATCGTTGGAGATATATTTCCCCCTTTCCGGAGAATCGTCATACCATGCATCAGCACATTATTATTCTTCCTGACCTCCTGCACATATACCCCTGCTTCCTCGCCTGCGACAGCCTGTACCCGGGCAATTACTTCCTTCATAAATTGTTCTAAATTCATACATCTCCTCCATAACATAATTTTTTTTAAATTGAAAAAGAGAATGGACAAGCATCCATTCTCTTACAAGCGGTTACCGGGTATGCAATTATACTCTGGATAAATATTCGCCGGTTCTGGTGTCGATCTTGATCTTATCACCCTGATCAACAAACAGAGGCACTGCTACGGTAGCACCGGTCTCCACAACTGCAGGCTTGGTAGCGCCGGTTGCGGTATCCCCCTTGAAGCCGGGTTCGGTATCGGTGATCTCCAATTCCACAAATAAAGGCGGCTCAACGGAAAATACATTACCGTTGTGGGAGCAAACCTTACACATCTCATTCTCTTTCACGAACTTCAGAGCGTTGCCCACCGTATCCTCATTCAAAGCGATCTGGTCATAGGTCTCTACATCCATGAAATAGAATAAATCACCGTCAGAGTATAAATACTGCATGTCCTTTCTGTCAATGCGGGCCTGAGGGCACTTCTCGGTAGGTCTGAAAGTTCTCTCCACTACCCCACCGTTGATCACATTCTTCAGCTTTGTTCTGACGAACGCCGCACCCTTACCGGGCTTTACATGCTGGAATTCAATAATCTGGTAAATATTATTATCTAACTCAATAGTAATACCATTTCTGAAATCACCTGCAGAAATCATAAAATATTTCCTCCTACATATTCACGTTATAATTCTTTTTGATTGTATAATAAATAATGGCATTTTTCAACTGTTTTTTATAAAATATCCGCTTATCTTTCTTCTTTCCCATAATTCACGATAAAATCAATGGCTTCCAGGTATCCGGCTAATCCTTTGCCATAGATCTGCTTCTGGCAGACAGGCGCCGTCACGGACACCTTTCGGAACTCCTCCCTCTGGGTAATATCCGATATATGAATCTCGGCCTTGGGCACCGTAATGCTGGCCAGAGCATCCCGGATGGCATAGCTGTAATGGGTATATGCGCCGGGATTGATCACAATGCCTTCCGTACCGTCAAAATAAGCTGCCTGGATCGTGTCGATAATGTCTCCCTCATGGTTACTCTGGAAGAC
>CALWLO010000067.1 GCA_944381545.1 uncultured Acetatifactor sp.
GGGTCACACCGGTATATACCTGATGCTGCCTGCCGGACAGACGTTTCAGCATCTCTGCCCCATCTTTCTCATCCACAGGTTTTCCCAGGATCTGCCCCTCCACCGCCACAATGGTATCTGCACCGATTATCAGAAGCTCCTCCCCGCTCTCGCTACCCAGCCTTTGCAGCACGTCTCCGGCCTTCTGTGCGGACAGCTCCTCCACCACCCTGGCGGGTTCCCTTTCCGTGATCTGTTCCTCCACATTGCTGACCAGAACCGTATAATCCAGTCCCAGCCCTGCCAGAAGTTCACGCCGCCTGGGAGATGCGGACGCCAATACGATTTTCATACGTATCCTTTCCTTTCTATGTTATCGTTTTTATCGTTCCGAAGCCATCCCTCCTGTTATCTCTCGGGCAGAGTCATTTCCGCCCTGCATTTCATCCTGCATATTTGTATAATATTATATGCCGTATAGTATCTGCATGAATATACTATACGACATATAATATACTTTGTCAATCCTTTTTTATATCTAACGATGTATCTCGGGTACAAAACGTCTGCTCTTATCCACCGGCTCCCCGGCAGCTTCCCTGGCCTCCCGCATGGCTTCCTTACAGAAATATTCCTGGGAGATAAACGGCTCCTTTCCCCGCTTATCCACCTTTGCATAAGTACCGTCAGGCTGTAACACCTGTGCCTTCACATTATCCCGAAGCTGGGCTTTCAGAATATCTATCAGCTTCTCCTTCAGGGCCGGCTCCTCCACCGGAAACAGGATTTCCACCCGGCGCTCCAGATTTCGGGGCATCCAATCCGCACTGCCGCAGTAAACTTCCTCATTTTCCCCGTTCAGAAAATAGAAGATCCGGCTGTGCTCCAGGAAATTACCCACAATAGACCGCACTGTTATATTCTCGCTGACACCCAAAATACCGGTCTTCAGACAGCAGATGCCCCGAACGATCAGGTCGATTTTAACCCCTGCGCAGCTTGCCTCGTACAGCGCTGCGATTACATCCCTGTCGCAGAGGGAATTCATCTTTGCCACAATATGCGCCTCCTTGCCGGTCCGGGCATAATCCGCTTCCCTTCGGATCAGGTACAGGAACTTATCTTTCAGCCACAGAGGTGCCAGGGATAGCTTATTCCAGCCTAATGGCTCGGAATAACCGCTGAGCATGTTGAATACCGCCGTGGCATCCTCACCGATCATCTCATTGCAGGTCAGCAGACCCACATCCGTATACAGCTTGGCGGTTGCATCATTATAATTACCGGTGCCCAGATGTACATACCGCCGAATCCCGTCCTCCTCCCGACGCACCACCAGCGTGATCTTGCTGTGGGTTTTCAGACCCACCAGTCCGTAAATCACATGACATCCTGCCTTTTCCAGCATCTTTGCCCATACAATATTGTTTTCCTCGTCAAAACGGGCTTTCAGCTCCACCAGCACGGAAACCTGCTTACCGTTCTCCGCCGCCTGCGCCAGCGCCGCAATAATGGGGGAATTCCCGCTGACCCGGTACAGGGTCTGCTTGATGGCCAGTACCTGGGGATCCCTGGCTGCCTGACGGATGAACTCCACCACCGGGGTAAAGGTCTGATAGGGATGATGCAGCAGGATATCCCCTTTCCGGATCTGAGCAAAAATATCACAATCCGCCGGCAGCTGGGGAACCGGTTGTGGCTCATACTTGGGTACTTTCAGCTTCTCAAAGCCCTCCAGTCCATACATTTTCATCAGGAAGGTCAGATCTAAGGGGCCGTCAATATAATAAAGGTTCTGCTCCCCCATATGCAGTTCCTTTTTAATGATCTTCAACAGCCGTTTATCAATGCCATTCTCCACCTCCAGGCGGATCACTTCCCCCCACTGCCGCTTTTTCAGCTGTTTCTCAATCTCCTTCAGCAGATCTGCCGCCTCGTCCTCCTCAATACTCAGATCCGCATTACGCATAATCCGGAAAGGATGGGCGCAGACAATATTATAATTTAAAAACAACTTTTGAATATTCCGCTCGATCACTTCCTCCAACAGGATCACCTTAAGAAGGCCTGTCTCACCCTCCCCAGCCTCCCGGGGAAGCTGCACGATCCGGGGCAGCACGCTGGGTACCTGTACCGTGGCGAATTCCTGCTCCCCGGGCTTACTTTTTTTCTCCACCAGGGCGCCGATATTCAGAGATTTGTTGCGGATCAGCGGAAAGGGTCTGGAGGAATCCACTGCCATGGGCGTCAGTACCGGATATACATTTTCCTCAAAATACCGGTCAATAAACGCAGCCTCCTCCTTGGAGAGCTGCTCATGCTGGCGGATCACCCGAAGTCCGTTTTTCTCCAGAAGAGGCAGCAAGCTTCGATTGTAGGTGGAATACTGCAGGCTGACCAATTCATGGATCGCCCCATCTATTTTTTCCAGCTGTTCCTGTGCGGTCATGCCCGCAATGTCCTTCTTGCTGTATCCGGCATTCACCATATCCTTCAGCGACGCCACCCGCACCATGAAAAATTCGTCCAGATTAGAGGCGGTAATACTCAGAAATTTCAATCGCTCAAACAACGGAATACTCTTATCTCTGGCCTCACTGAGGACTCTGTGATCAAAAAGGATCCAGCTCAGCTCCCGGTTATAATAATAATTTGGATTGGTAAAGTCTGTTTCTGCCATGGTTCTCTCTCCTTTCCTACATGGGCTTTTTCTGCTTGATCACCGGCTGCACACTGAAAACCTCCTGGAAAAAATCTGCCTGCTCTTCAAAGATCCCCCGCTCCAGAGTGATATCCTCCGGGGTTTCCACCAGCTGTTCCCCTTTCAATGCGGCCTTAACGCCTTTCAGCTTCTGCTTATGGCTCCGGTCCAAGGCATTGGCGCTCCGCAGAATGGCTGTGAGCTTGGCCACCGTCAGATAAGCCCCCTCCGTCAGAGTCGTTCCCACTGCCTTCATCTGGTCATAATAGATAAAAGGCGTATGATTAAAACGCACCACACTGGCCACGATTTCCCGTTCCATATGCGACAGGCCGATCATTTCCGTAGCCATAATGATCTGGTAGGAGGTCTCTCCGATGTTTACCAGGCTGATATATTTTCCGCAGTCATGCAGCAGAGCTGCCAGCTGGAGATACAGCCTCTCTCTTTTTCCCAGGCCATGTATCTTCTTCATGCTGTCAAAGATAGTCAGGGTAATGTCTTCCAGTGTCTCCGCCCGCTTGCGGCTGCCCTGATACCGTTTGCCGATATTCATGGCACAGGCCAGGATATCCCGGTTAAAATCATGCTCACACAGCAGTATCCTGTTCTGCTCCGCATATTCATAGGCCATACCGTCGCTTAACGTAACTCCGGGCGCCCAGATCTGCTGCGCTCCGGTCAGTTTCATAATCCGCTTTACAATACAGGCGCTGATGAAGGTTAAATTTGCCGATTCCCCGGAAACATCCAGCATCCGTATGATGTCTGCCATTGGTTTTGTCCGCAGCTGCTGGATAAACTGCTCATAATCACCAAGGTTTACCAAGTCATTTTTTCTTCCTGCACTGGCCGCTTTTTTCCTCACCCACACGGACAGATAATCATCCACCACAATGATGGTCTTGATCTCCCGGTCCTTCAGATACAGCTTTTTGTAAGTAGCCAGCTGAGCGCCAATGATCTCGTCAATCAGCACCTCCCGCTGGCTGCTGCGGGTATTCAGATGATGCAGCAGCTCCTGAAGGCGCAGCACGCCGATCCGCAGATTCTGGGTAGATACCAGCGTATCGTTGTCAAACAGAGAGATTTGTATGCTACCGCCGCCGATATCCACAATGGCGGTTCCCTCCTCTATGACGGAACGGAAGGTCTCTCCCCGAAAAGCAATGGCTTTATAATCCAGGAACCGCTGCTCGGAGTTGCTCAGCACCTCCACCTTGATGCCTGTACGCTGACGGATCTGATCCAGCACAATGCCGGTATTCTCTGTCTCCCGAATCGCACTGGTGCCGCAGGCCCGATAGCCTGTCACCTTATAAGAATCCATGATCTGCGCAAACTCTGATAATATGCGGCACAGCTCATCCATCTTTTCATGGCTGATCTTGCCGCTGCGGTAAGTATCACTGCCCAAATCCACTCTCTGACGGATATGTTCGATGACACGTCCCTGGCTTTTACCGGTAAATTCAAATATCTTCATGGAAAGCTCAAAGCTTCCCACATCGATTGCTGCAAATGTTTTCATAGCCATTGCTTTCTTTCCTCTCTTCCATCAAATGAATTGACAGATGTTCTTCCCTGCATCCCCAAAAGATAATCAATGAACTGCTGGGCGCTTCTGCCGGATAAACCGCTGTGGGAAAGCTCCCACTTATTGGCCTGCGCCAGCAGCAGCTCCCGATCCATCTTCACGCCGTACCGGTCCGCCAGAGTAACGACAATGTTCTGAAACTCCTTTTTATCCGGTGAGCCGAAATAAATCGTCACCCCAAAGCGGTACACCAGGGACAGCTTTTCCTGTACGGTGTCGCTGGTATGCATATCCTGGCGGATCTCCTCCTTGTCCCGGTAATTCTCCCGGATCAGGTGGCGCCGGTTGGAGGTGGCATAGATCAGAATATTTTCCGGCTTTTTCTCCAGGCCGCCCTCGATCACCGCTTTCAGATATTTATACTCCGTCTCATTTTCTTCAAAGCTCAGGTCATCCATATAGATGATAAACTTATAATTCCTGTTTTTGATCTGACCGATACATTCCTGCAGATCCTGAAACTGGTGCTTATAGATCTCTATGATCCGCAGTCCCCGGTCATAGTAGGCATTGGCAATGGCCTTGATGCTGGAGGATTTGCCCGTGCCCGCATCG
Source organism: uncultured Acetatifactor sp. (assembly GCA_944381545.1). GTDB lineage: Bacteria > Bacillota > Clostridia > Lachnospirales > Lachnospiraceae > Acetatifactor. The sequence continues at coordinate 4,833 of CALWLO010000067.1, forward strand.
CCGTAAAGCAGACAGTTGTTGGCCTTACGTCCCTCCACAAAGGCTTCGGTGTTGTCCACCAGCTTCCGTTTCGGAATCTCATAGCCCACCAGATCATCCAGATGCACATGGGCGATATTCAGGATCGGGCGGATCTCCACGTGCCCCTGCTCGTCATGACAGATTCTGAAGGATTTGTGCAGGCCGAATCTGCCCACGCCGTATTCCTTATAAAACTGCGTCAGCGTGTCCTTCATCTCCTGGGGTGTACTGTCCTGGCAGAAGCGCTCCGCCAATTCACAGATCCGGGCACAGATCCGGGTATTATACACCTTGCTCTCCCGCATGCTGCTGACGTAATTCTCCACCAAAGCCCACTCCGGCACCTGCAATACCTCCATCATGGGTGTGAAATCATAATCATAGAATTCTTTAAAGATCCCGATATCATGCAAAGCCGCCTGATTGATCGTTCCCCCTATGCCTCCTCTTATCTCACAGCCGCAGCTGTAGCTGTTCTCATCATTCACCAGCAGATTTGCCAGATAGCAATGCCACAGATTTCCATGAAAGCCGTAATTGCCGGCCTGGTCAATCAGCCCGTGAATGCACTGATACACCAGGGCGGACAGATCCTCCCTGTTATAAGATTCATCATCATAATGCTTCATGAGCCAGGTCACATCATAAAGCAGCTCCTCTTCCTCCAGCTTTCGATAAACGATTAATTCTTGTTCTCTCATATGTCTCCTTACTCACGCCCCTAATAATTTCCCAGGATCTTCATATTCCTGGCCTCATCCCGCAGCCCCCGCAGCGCATTCTTCACGGCGCTTTCCGCCAGATTGCCTTCAAAGTCAATAAAAAAACGATACTCCCAGTTCCTGTCCTCTATGGGCCTGCTCTCAATCTTACACATATTCAGATTATTATAGATAAAATGGGACAGCATATGGTACAGGGAACCGCTTTGGTGGGGAACTTCAAAGCAGATGCTGACCTTTCCTGCATCCTTTCTGAAAATCTTCTGATTCGACACGATGATAAACCGGGTAGAATTATCCTCCTCCTGATTGATCCCATACTGCAGTACCTCCAGTCCGTATACCTTTGCCGCATATTCGCCGGCAATAGCCGCCTGGGACTTATCCTGCTCGTCCGCTACTTTTTTGGCCGCAAAAGCATTATTCTGCATACTGATCTGCCGCCATTCATGCTCAGACAGGAAACGGCTGCTCTGCATCAGGGACTGAGGATGGCTGTACACTGTCCGGATATCCTCCTGCTTTGCCCCCGGCACACCCAGCAAACAGTGATGGATCTGCAGTATCTGTTCACCGACAATATAGTTTTCAAACTCCACCAACAGATCGTAGATCTCACTGACAATCCCTGCAGTGCTGTTCTCTATGGGCAGCACCGCATAGTCAGCACTCCCCTCGTCAATGGCGCTCATGGCATCCCGGAAAGTATCCACATGAAAGCTTCGAACCTGATCCCCAAAGTACTGCATCATAGCCGCCTGGGAATAAGCCCCCTCCGCTCCCTGAAATACCACTCTGGCTTTCTTCGTCTCCAGCTCGTCCACTCCGATAAAGGGAAGCCTACCCATGCTGCCGTGATTTGCCAGCAGCTGATACTGGAGCTTTCGGCTCATGGACATGATCTGTTCAAACAGCTCCTCCACACCGTGGCTGTTAAACTCATTATGGGTCAGGGACTTGACCTTTGCCAGCTTTTCCAGCTCCCGCTGCTTGTCAAAAACCTTCTTCCCTGTTTCTATCTTATATTCCGCCACTTGGCGGCTGATCTCCATCCGCTGCTCATAAAGGCCGACGATCTGCTGATCTATCTCATCAATCTGCTTTCTCAGTTCCAGTAAGTCCATAAGGCTCCTCCATGGGGTTTTTCTCTTTCCATCTTACTCCAAAACCCACTTGATCGCAAGCACAAGTATGTGATATATTCATAAAAGAAATGTATACTGTAAGTAAAAAAATACGCCGCTGAAGCATCTCTAAGGAGGATGAAGTCATATGCGTAAAAATGTAAAATATATCCTGACAGTCATAGTATTGGCACTGATTCTGACCACTGTGCTGCTGGTGGGCCGGTTTGCCGGCCGGATCCCCATGAACGCCCCCGGAACCGTAGGCAACACTGCGGGCAACCTTAACAATGCCGGGCTGTTCTGTGAGTCCGACGGAATCGTCTACTTTTCCAACCCCTTAGACAATGCCAGCCTCTACTCCATGACCCCGGACGAACAGGAGATTACTAAGCTGGGCAATTCCTCTGTGCGCAATATCCTTGCCGGTGGCAAGTATCTGTATTATTTTCAGGCAGCAGCCTCGGGGGAAGGCGGCCTGGGTTATTTACGCACCCGCAGCAGCTTTAACCGCTGTCTGAAATCCGGAAAAAATATCACCTCCATGACCACGGATGTGGTGGTAACCGGACAGCTGGTGGACAATTATCTGTATCTGCTGACCGCCGGAGACCCTACGCCCGTCTTTTTCAAGCTGAAAATCGACCAATCCGACAAAGTGATTTTGGCTGAATATCCCATCAATCCGGCCTGTGCGGAGGACGGCGTCATCTACTATAACGGCACCCAGAGCAATCATTATCTCTATGCGCTGGATACCGCTAACGGAGATACGGTATCTGAGGTTTGGGCTGGAAATATCTGGTATCCTTATTTGATTGAAAATTATGTATATTATCTTGATGTGGCAAATGATTACCGGCTGTGCCGATATGATTATCATCAGAATGTAATTGAAGTTTTGACGGAGGATCGGGTTGACTGCTTCAATGTGGGGGGCGGCTATATTTACTATCAGTGCAATTCCTCTTCTGCCCCGGCGCTGAAGATGATGCGCACGGACGGTTCTGAGGCTGCCACCGTGGCCCAAGGCAATTATACGAATATCAATATGACTTCAAGATATGTGTATTTCCAGGAGTACGGCGTGGAAAACTCCCTGTACCACTGCCCTTTAGGAAGCAGCAGCTACAGCACCTTCGGCTATTGATCAGCTATCCCTCTTCCTCAATATGATCAAGGCCCTGGCTGAGTATCGTAACGATATGGGCATCAGCCAGGGAATAAAAGATCGTTTTACCCTCCCGGCGGTTCTTTACCAGATCCATCTGCTTTAAGATCCGAAGCTGGTGGGATACCGCTGACTGGCTCATGCCGATCAGGTTAGCGATATCATAGACACACATCTCCGAACATAGCAGCACATACAGGATTTTCAGCCTGGTAGCATCTCCAAATACCCGGTAGAATTCTGCCAGATCCTGCATCTCCTCCTCAGGAGGCATGGTTTCCCTGACCTTATGCACCATTTCCTCATTTACATGGATATATGCGTTCTCCTCCATCCTGTCCTCCGTATCTCTATGCATTCCTTTCTTTTCCTGCAAAAGCTGCTTTGCACATGGCCATCCCTCATGATTGTGAAGCAATTATGATATAATGACCTTATTCTAGGCAGGAAACGGCCGAACGGCCATCCAGCATGATTGTGAAGCAATCATGATTTATTGTACTCCTGATTATATAAAGAAACAACCTTTTTTCCGTTATTCGGCAATAAATATCTCCTGCATTCCCTCCGTCATATACAATGTTCCGTCTTCCTCCACCAGCAATGCCTCCGCACCATAAGCTTCTGCCAGTGCCAGGCCCTGCTCAGCTCCCAGCACAAAACAGGCAGTGGACAGAGCATCCGCCAGCAGGCCGTTGTCATAGACGATGGTGACGCTGCACAGGCCGCTGCGGGCGGGACAGCCGGTTACCGGATCAAGGATATGGTGATACCGTACCCCGTCCACCAGAATATACCTCTCATAATCCCCGGAAGTGGAGATATGATGTTCTCCTGTCAACTCCAAAGTGCCCAGATAGCTATCCTCCTTACGAGGATGCATAATCGCCACTCTCCAGGGAGTGCCGTCCGGTTTCTGCCCATACGTCAACACACTGCCCCCAACTGTCACCACGGCTCCGGTGATCCGGGGCTGACCATGCAGATATTCGCTGATCCGGTCACAGGCAAGCCCCTTGCCCACCGCTCCTAAGTCAAGCTGCATCCCGGCAGGGAGTGTGATGCTTCCCTCAGACAGCTGTACCCTCTCATACCCCATCTCCTCCAATGCGGCCTGTATCTGCCGGGCTGTGGGAAGCTGTATCCGGGAAGCCTCATCCTCCGCCGCTGCGGCCAGTTCATCCAGATTCCACAGCCGGCTTAGTTTTCCCACAGTGACATCCATGGCGCCGCCGCTGTCCTCTGACACCTGCCAGATCTGTAACAAAAGCTTCTCCATGGATGAGGATATGGGCACCGTAACCGTCTTTTCCCCATGCCCACCCTCTGTCTCCGCTTCCTGTGCCCGGGCGTTAATCCCGGCGATCTCCGAATCCGGTATTCTCCAGGATAACTCACGCTCTTCCAGATCTGCAAGCAGCTGCAGGATCCGGTCTGTCTCATCCTCTGCGGCCGCCCCCTCCGCAGCAGCTTCTTCCCCGGCGGCCTCCCTTTGAGCCGTCCCCGGCTTGGCATACAGCGTCTGGGTCACAATGGTGCCCATGGCCGTATCCACACTGGTCAGCTGCCGGGCGGGCGCCTGCCCGCAGCCGGACAGAATCACTGTCTGATAAACGATTGCCGATATCGCCGCTAAGATTCTAATTCTTCCTTTTTTCCACATCTTCCGCTTCATTTTTCCCCTGCCTTCTGCTATACTATCCTATAGATACCTACATCCGATATAGGGAAATACTCCCTGCACAATGCTCTCGGAGCAGCCGCTTTTATGAGACCTCACAGCTGTCCCGATAGGAAAGGCCCCCTATGAACAATGTAAATAAAATCGCCTGCCTGCTTTCAGGCTGCATCCTACTGCTGCTGACTGCCTGTTTGCTGATCCTTTTCCTGAGGCGGCATACTGCGCAGGATCCAGATACCACATACACTGCCTATCTCTATCAGGACGGGCAGCTCCTGCAGACCATTCCCCTGAGCCAATTAGCCGAGCCCCGCCGTTTCACAGTCGAAGCTCCCGCAGGCGGCTATAATACCATAGAAGTCTCCTGCCAGGGGATTTCCATTGCGGAAGCGGACTGCCCGGATCAGATCTGTGTCCTGCAGGGCACCATTACCGACTCAATGCTGCCCATTACCTGTCTGCCCCATCGGCTGGTAATCGAATTAAAGCCCGACGATGCCGCCTCCGGCGACGCTCCCGATGCTATAGCCTATTGAAAAATCTGAGGAATATCTTATGAACACTCGTAAATTGACAAACCTGGCCCTGCTTGCTGTCCTGGCGCTGGCCATCTATTATGTGGAAAGCCTGCTGCCCCCTGTGGTGCCCATTCCCGGGATCAAACTGGGCCTGGCCAATATCATCACCCTGCTGGTGCTCAGGCTCTATAATGCCCGGAATGCCGCATTGGTACTGCTGGTGCGCATCCTGCTGTCCGCCCTGCTCTTCGGACAGGCTATGAGCCTGCTGTACAGCCTCTGCGGGGGGCTGCTCTGCTTTATTGCCATGGCCTCGGTCTGCCGCCTGTTTCATGGACATTTTCCGGAGCTGACCAGCATCCTGGGCGGCATCTTTCACAATATTGGCCAGCTTCTGGTGGCTCTGGCGCTTACTGCAGTGCCGGGAGTCCTGGCCTATCTTCCCTTTCTGCTGATCAGCGGCATCATCACAGGACTGTTTACCGGATTATGCGCCCGCTTTGCGGGGCATTATCTGAAACGACTGCTGATGCCCTAATTCCTGATCTGCCGGTCAAATTCACCCAAATTCCTGCTTTTTTCTGCATCGGACCGCAGTCCCTCATATAACTGCCCCATGGTAAGCCCCAGCACAGGGTGGCGCACCCATGAGGCGATTTCCGTCATGGGCCCCATGACAAAATCCCGGTTCTGCATGTCCATATGAGGGATGATCAAATTCTCCGACTCCATAATCAAATCATCATACAGCAGAATATCCAAATCCAGCGTCCGGGGTCCCCAGTGGATCTCCCGTTTTCTCTCCGCCCGCTGTTCCACCTCATGGAGATAGTCCAGCAGTTCCCGGGGTGTCAGCAAGGTTGTAATCTCCATGGCACCGTTTAGAAAATCCTCCTGCTCCACACCCCCATAGGGGGCAGTCTGCCTGAAAGAAGATACCTTCTGCAGCTGGATATCCTTTCGCTCCTTCATGGCATCCACGCCCATCTGCAGATATTTTTCCCGATCTCCCATATTCGAGCCCAGCGCTATATAAGCCCGGTGCCAGCCCCGGTGAAGCTTTACCGAGACGCTTTCAAAAGGCAGTCCGATGGGCGCCTGAGGCTTGCGGATCTCTATATCCAGCGCCTTCACCAGCGGGTAGGTCAGCAGGATCTGCTCTGCAGCAGTCTCCGCTACGGTTTCGATCAGATCATAGGTGTGCTCCTGCATCCACTTCGTCACCAGATGGCAGACCTCCCCATAATGGGTGGATAGCGTCAGATCATCCTGCTGCCCCGCCCTGCGGGTATCCGTATACAGCACCAGATTGACATAAAAGAGCTGACCCTTCTCCTTTTCCTGGGCAAATACACCATGATGGGCAAATACCTCCAGATTATCGATATGTATTTCATCCATTCCTGCCAATTCCTGCATATTGCCGCCTTTCCTCCTGGGATTTTTTCTCCTCCAGGATCGCCCTGGCCATGCGGATGGCCCGTACATTTTCTTTCACATCATGCACCCGCACAAAAGCACATCCCTTCAGCACACCCCATACTGTGGTTACCAGGGTGCCCTCAAGACGCTCCGTCACCGGCAGCTCCAGCGTCATGCCCACCACGGACTTACGGCTGGTACCAAGCAGCACCGGGTAGCCCAACGCCCGCAGCGACTCCAGATGGTTGATGATCTCCAGATTCTGCTCATAGGTCTTACCGAAGCCCACGCCGGGATCTAAGATAATCTTATCTTCGCCAATGCCTGCCTTTTGTGCCAGCTGCAGCGTTTCCGTCAGATCTGCCGCCACATCCTCCAGGAAATTTCCATAATCAGCCTCCCTGCGGTTATGCATCA
>CALWLO010000068.1 GCA_944381545.1 uncultured Acetatifactor sp.
GCCAGCACTGTATAATTAAATCCCGCAATTCCTTTACCGGAAAAACGGTCTACATAATTGAATAACAGCTCCGCCAACCACATTACGGCAATGATCAGCGGCAACACCAGATCATTATCCAGTACCAACGGGATATACAGCACCAGTGCGCCGGTAATCAGCAGCTCATAGAAAGTCTGCCAATGGTTCATCAGCAGCACGCTGAACAGTAGTATACACAGCAGTACATACCCATGAAAACTGCCGTGATAGATCCACGCCGCCAGTACTGTCCACACAGTAATAATGGCGTCTGCCACCCGCAGCGGCTTCATCCAATATGCCAGCAGCTTATACAGAACCAGAAGCACCGACAGTGTTATGGTCACACTCAGACGCTCCTCTGCCGGTCCGTTGCCAAACAGGAACAATGCTGCACCGGCCACAAAATAGCCCTGCATCCAGCACAGGCCGCTGCCCTTACCCCTTGTCAGGAAAAAGAAGAGAATACCCATAACCGCTATAATTGCCATCATGCCCAGGCGGATCCAGATCTCGATATCGGAATAAGGGTCATGGCACCAGTAAAGAGCCCATAACAGCAGACCTGCACCGATTCCGAAAGCAATACATATCCCCTGTACCTTTTCGGCACGGTCAGAAGGCATTCTCCATACGATCAGTTCCATCAGCAATATGCTGAGCATAATAAATCCGATCATATAGATTGCCCGCAGCTCCATCACCTGCTCGGGATGAATCATCCAGGTGGCAAAACAGAATGCAAATACCGCCGCCCCCACAATCTGACCGATGCCAATGCCATACGCCCATTTTTTCACCGGCAAAAAGATACCCAGCAGCTGTACCAGCAGGATCATCACCATATAGACCAGCAATTCCCCGTCGCTGGCCGTATCCAGCGCAGCCACAATCAGCAGAAAGCTGATCATACACGCCCCGATACAGATAACCCTCAGAATGCCCGCATCCTTTTTGCGGCTGACAATCATTACCGCCACCGTAATCAGAACCGTGATCAGAATTGTCACCAGCCCGTTGAAATTCTCCAGATAAAAGAAATTCACCATGGTGGTCACATACAGGCTGCCGATACCCAATGCGGAAAAAATCATAGAAAGGATTGGGCTTTTCTTTTTCAGTCCAAACTCAGCAGCTCCCCACACCAACAGGCTCACTGCATAAAGTCCAGACGCTTTTACAACATCATTCATATAATGAATACCCAGCAGAACCAGTGCCGCCAGCACAAAGAGCACGCCGATGGTGCCGAATACACCGATCCCTACGGCAAACTCATGGTTCTTAGCAGACCCTTTATCTTTCCAGGGTTTCTGAAAGCCTGGCTGCGGAATACTTCCCACACTGTATGTACCATAAATCTGTTGTGGCTTTTTCCCAATCTCCTCTTGCGTCTCCTGCCTGAAGACTGCTCCGGCTTCCCCTTGACTCTCCGCCCGGCAAGGAGAGGTCTGAGAAGGTATCTCCTGTCCAGGCCGCTCCTGCCCTGCATTCGTTTGGTTTCTGCTCGCTTCAGCCTCCCCCATACGCTGCTGATACATCTGATAGCTCCGTTCCAGCTCCACCTCCAGCAGATCCAACTGATGCTTCGCCTGAATCAGCCGGCCGTCAAATTTTGACAGGTATTCCGTAAAATAGTGATCCTGGGACTCTGCTTTCAGCTGCCCCGTCCTATCCTTGATCCGTTCATAGATTCCCTTCTGTTCCATCTTTGCCACATACCTTTCACTTACCGAAGCATATACTGTCGGTATTTTTCTGCATCCTGACGATAACAGCTCACTTCCAGAAGCAATCCGTCTTCCCTGTATTCCTGCTTAAGGACGGCTGCATGTTCCATGAAATAAGACGCCACACTGCCCTGATCATAGGGAAGCAGCATCCTGCAGCTTACAAAATCTGCATAGATCTTTTCCTTAATCAGCTCAATCAGCAGTTCTATGCCGCTGCCCTGCCCGGCTGCCATGTAGATCTGATCCCCTACGATACGAGGATACGCCCGGTCACAGAGATCACTTTTATTATACACGATTACCATGGGAATGTCACCTGCTTCTAATTCTTCCAGGGTCTGCCTGGTGACTTCCATATGCTGCTTGTACTGCGGATCTGATATATCTACCACCTGCACCAGCAGATCCGCATAACACACCTCCTCCAAAGTAGAATGAAAGGCCTTAATCAAGCCATGGGGCAGCTTATGAATAAAGCCTACCGTATCCACCAAAAAGAACGGCTTGTTATCCCCTGTCTCTATGGTACGTACACTGGTCTCCAGTGTGGCAAACAGCATATCCTTCTCCAGCACCGTCTTCTCCGATACCTGACCGAACTGCTCTACCATCCGGTTCATGACCGTGGATTTGCCTGCATTGGTATACCCCACCAGCGCCACCTGGGGAATTCGTGACTGGATACGCCGCTTTCGCCGGATATCCCGCCCTTGTTCCACCTCCGCCAGTTCTTTTCGCAGTTCACTGATCCGATGCTCGATCTTTCGGCGATCCAGTTCCAGCTTTTTCTCACCGGTACCCTTGTTGCTCCGGCTGCCGCTGGCGCCGCCCTGCCTGCTAAGCGCCTCATGCATACCCACCAACCGGGGAAGCAGGTACTGGAGCCTGGCTGTCTCCACCTGCAGCTTGGCTTCCCGGGTTTGGGCCCGCAGCGCAAAAATATCCAATATCAATGCCGTTCTGTCCAATATGGGCATATCCAGCTCCTGCTGAAGATTCCTGATTTGAGAGGGAGACAAAGCATTGTCAAATATAATAACCTCTGCCTCGCACTGCCCTGCATATTCCCGAATCTCCGCCACCTTGCCCGGCCCCACATAAAAGGCCTTATGGGGCACAGCCAACCGCTGTATGATGATGCCAGCCACTTGCATATAACAAGCCTCGGCCAGACTTCCCAGTTCTTCCATGGAATGGTCAAAGTCCGCCTCTTCTCCGATATCCACTCCCACCAGCAGAGCTCTCTCCCTCTCCTGCGTTATTTCCTGCTCCCTCATACTCTCCCTTTCTGCTGTCAAAATATGATTCCCCCGCCGCTATGCCGTCTCCAGTGTAAACCAGAATACCACGCCATTGGCATAATTCTGCACACCGTAGGACTGATTCATGGATTCCATGATTGCCTTTACGATGGAAAGTCCTACCCCGCTTCCCCCATAGGTTCGGGTTCTGGCCTTATCCACCTTATAGAACTTTTCCCAGACATGCGGAAGGCTTTCCTCCGGGATCGGATCACCGGTATTGAATACGCTGACCCGCACTTTCCCTCCGTCTTCCTGCTCCACCTTGATGTGGATCAGCTTTTCCCCCAGGCAGTAATGTACGGCATTGGTAAAATAATTGGTAAAAACCTCCTCCACTTTAAATACATCGCCCCATACATAGACGGGCTCTGTCTGCTCCAGCTTCACCCGGATCTCATTTTGTCTGGTCAATATTTCTGCTGACTGCAGATAATTCCGGATCAGAGCCACCACGTCAAAGCGCTCCATATTCACCATATCATTACCGAATTCCAGCTGGTTGAGCGTCATAAGCTTCTGCACCATGGTATTCATCTTCCCGGCCTCGTCCATAATGACTTCACAGTAAAAATCACGGCTCTCAGGATCATCATTAATACCCTCTTTCAGGCCCTCCGCATAGCCCTGGATCAACGCTATGGGGGTTTTCAGCTCATGAGATACATTGGCCAGGAATTCCTTGCGCATCTCATCGATCTGCTCCTTTTTCTCAATATCCTTCTGCAGTTCATTATTGGCTGACTTCAGCTCCGAAATCGTGCTTTCCAGGGACTCCGAAAGTTGATTGATATTATTGCCCAGAAGACCGATCTCATTTTTCTCCCTGCCCTGGTATTTGGCCTCAAAGTCCAGATGGGTCATCCGTTCGGAAATCGCTGCCAGTTCCAATACCGGATCCGTTACCCGTTTGGACACGACCCACATCAGAATCCCCCCCAGCAGAGCGGCAACTATACCCATATAGGTCAGAAAACGGTTAGCAATCCTCACGCTCTCCTGAATGCTCTCCATAGCAGTATTCACAATAAACCAATATCCATTGTCCAGCTGACCATACATTTCCAAATATTCCGTCTTGGTGCGTCTGTCAACATACTTGAAGATCTCGCCGGGCATCGGTATGCTTTCCGATGTCTCGTCCCCGAAGCTGTTATTGAGGGAATAACCGATGATATACCGCAGCAGCCTGGTGGAAAGCTCCTCTCCATTATTAAAAACCGCCGCATAGACAATCATGGAATTCGCATCAATGACCTCCACGTTGATATTGGAAATAAAGGCATACCGTCCCATTTCCTGCACAAACTCTTCATTGGAAAAGTTTTCCGCAGCCGCTGCCGCATTCAGCCGCTGATAGGCCTCCGCCACCACGTCTGCCTTCTCCATCTCATAATAGCTTTCCAGAAAAGTCTTGTTGATAAACCAGCACAGCAGGATCGTCCCCACCAACAGCCCTATGGTAACTGCAGCCAGCTGCCTGCGTATGGATCTTCTGATCATCACTCCTCCGCCTCCAGCTTATATCCCATGCCCCAGATGGTTTTAATCATATCCCCTTTTTCCCCCATCTTACTGCGGAGCTTTTTCACATGGGTATCAATGGTTCGCGCATCGCCGAAGTAATCATAATTCCATACATGATTCAGTATCTTCTCCCTGGACAGGGCGATCCCCTTATTTTCCACAAAATACGTCAGCAGCTCAAATTCTTTATAGCTAAGCTCCACAGGCTGACCGTCGATCATAACCTGATGCGCGATCTTGTCGATCACAATACCGCCGCAGGATATCTGTCCGTCGCTCTCTGCGGACTGGGTACGCCGCAGGATCGCTTCGATCCTGGCCACCAATATCTTAGGACTGAAGGGCTTGGAAATATACTCGTCCACTCCCAGCTGAAAGCCCTGCAGTTCATCCCGTTCGTCCCCTCTTGCCGTCAGCATAATGATGGGAACCTTGGAGTAGGCCCGGATCTCCCGGCATACCTGCCAGCCGTCCATCTTGGGCATCATCACATCCAGTACGATCAGTGCAATGCCTTTCTCCCGGAAAAACAGATCCACCGCCTGTTCACCGTCCTCTGCCTCAAGCACTGCATAATTATGTTTCACCAGAAAATCCCGCACCAGCTTGCGCATCCTGCTCTCATCATCCACTACCAGTATCTTCAGTTTATCCATATGATCTACCTCTTTCCTGCTGTTATCATGGAATATTTTAGAACATAATTATGTACTTTCTGTGAAAACCCTCCTATTCCTCAGAGATCTTCAGCTCTCTCTCCTTCTCCCGGATGATTTGTTCCCGTTCAGACAGTTCCTGCTGCCAGGAAGCATATTCATTGAGAATCGCTGTCCGATAGTTCAGGATATTGGGACGGTCGCTCCAGATAGCGATAACAAACATGGCAATTACGCCAATAATCAGCAGCACATTCAGGATGACAGACAATCTCAGCCGCAATATCCGCTGCTGCTCTTTCCGTGTTTTATTGGCGGAGCTACGGAGCCCTTCGCTTTTTCTCGGACTGCCGACGCAGGGCTGATATACCGGAATCATACGTACTTTAGCAGGATCTATTTCGGCCTGATTCAGCAGAAAGTCCTGAAGCTGCTTTAAATAGATCATGCCCACAGGAGTCTTAAATATGCGCTCCTGCAAAGCTTTATCATATAAAGCCAGCACCTGCTGGGGCTGCTGATAGTCCAGATGATCCTGCAGATACTCAATCTGCTTTCTCTCTGTGACAGCCAGCCCTGCATCCTCTGCACTTAAGAAAAAGAACCCCTCCGCATTTCTGCTGGTCTGATATTTTTCAGCCATGCAACCACCTCCAGAACTTTCCGTTGATAATGGAAAAGGCTGACTTCCTCTCTGCGGAACCCAGCCATCCTTTTTATCACGTCATTTCCTAAAACTTTAAGAATCGCTTTACCATCTCCGGCATCTCATCCACTTCACAGATATTGTCATGGAGCACTGCCGCACTACGGATTTCCTCGATAGCACCGGGAACCGGCACATTGGCAATCCTGGACAGCTCGTCCACCAGTTCAAAGTCCGTCATACTGTCATATTGATGATCAATGGCATTCATAACACTTCTGGTGAATTTAAAGGGACTTGCTGTGGAAGCAATCACCGCCGCAGTCCGGTCACCGGTCTCCCGGGTATATTTTGCAAATACAGCCGCAGCTACTGCAGTATGGGTATCAATCACATATCCGCAGTCCCGGTAAATCCGTCGGATTGTATCCGCCGTTTCCTCCTCCGAAGCGTAATTTCCATAGAAATCCTGCAGGCCGTTTTTCATCTGCTCTGTGATCTCATATCTTCCCTGGCCGCTTAACGCCGCCATCAACTGTGCGTTTTTCTCCGGATCATTGCCGGCAATCTGATAAATCAGCCGCTCCAAGTTGCTGGAGATCAGAATATCCATGGACGGGGAGCTGGTCAGCACAAATTCCCTGTTGCGGTCGTATGTACCGGTGCGGAAGAAATCATACAGCACCTTGTTTTCATTGGAGGCACAGATCAGCTTACCGATGGGCAGCCCCATGTTTTTTGCATAGAAAGCTGCCAGAATATTGCCAAAGTTACTGGTGGGAACCACCACATTAATCCTCTGCCCTTCTTTGATCCTGCCCTCAGAGAGCAGTCTGGCATAAGCATATACATAATAGACAATCTGTGGCACCAGTCTGCCGATATTGATGGAATTGGCAGAGGAAAACTGAAAACCATGCTCTGCCATCTCTGCAGCCAGCTGCTTATCGGAGAAAATCTTCTTTACACCGGTCTGGGCATCGTCAAAATTCCCATGGATCCCCACCACAAAAGTATTTTTCCCCTTCTGGGTCACCATCTGCCTCTCCTGGATGGGACTGACGCCATTCTTCGGATAAAACACCACGATACGGGTTCCTTCCACATCTGCAAATCCCGCCAAAGCTGCCTTACCGGTATCCCCGGAAGTAGCCGTCAGGATCACAATCTCATTTTGAATCTGATTCTTTCTGGCAGAAGTGGTCAGTAAATGGGGGAGGATGGATAACGCCATATCCTTAAACGCTATGGTAGAGCCATGGAACAGCTCCAGAAAATATGCGCCGTCCGCTTCTGTCAGAGGAGCAATCACCTCCGTATCAAACTTACTGTCATAGGCCCGGTCAATACAGCTTTTTAACTCTTCTTCCGTGAAATCCGTCAGGTACAGCTTCATTACCTCATACGCAATTTCCTGATAGTTCATAGTAGCCAGCTCTTTCAGGCTCTTATCCAGAGCAGGGATATGATCCGGCACAAATAAACCTCCGTCATCCGTAAGCCCCTTTAAGATCGCCATGGATGCGCTCACCGGCTCCTGCCTGCTTCTCGTACTGTTATATAAGACTTCCATTTTATTACCCATACCTTTCCAGCGCCTGCACAATACAGACACAAATATCAGAAAAAATCCCGATTACGGAGTGATTATAGCATAAATATTGCTTTCATGCAACGGCTAAAAGAAGAACTCATGACCTCCGTGGCGGAACAGAAAAGTCAGATGCTCATCAAACCAGCGCATACTGCTGCTGTTGGCCCGTTTTCTGGAGGCAAAATACAGGGCTCCCTGGGATATATCTTCTCCCTCCAGTGCACGCTGCACCGCCGCAACGGTCTCCTCACTGACCGTAACTCTCCAAATTCGTCCTGAGGACACCGGGGAAAATTGCGTCACTCCCCCGCTGCGCTGCAGCACCACCTCCTTTACACTGTCAGGAAACGCTTCATTGTTTACCCGGTTCAGCACCACATTGGCCACCAGCAGCTTTCCCTCCTCATCCTCCCCGCCGGCTTCCGCCTCAACAATTCGCAGCAGAATATCATAATCCTCCTCACACAGCTCATATGCCATGGGTTTTTCCAGCGTACCATAGTCCACCACCCGCTGGCCGGAGACAGCCATATCCGCCACCCCCAGGGCGCTGCTCTGTTCATCTGCCACCAGCTCCTGATCCAGAACTGCCTCTGTCACCGGCTTCTGCAGCTGCCTGTTGTCGCCAATCGCCGCCACACAGACATACCCGGACAGAAACAGCATATGTAACAGGACAATTATCCCCAATGCTTTCTTATACATAGAACTCTCCTTTCCCAAAAGTTACTACTATAATTTTATACGGCAAGTCCTAAAAATATTTCTAAATGTAAAAAACTATGCTATACTGTATGGAAAGAACAGAATGAGAAAGGCATAGAATCATGGCGGATACTGGACATATGACTGGCGTATATCAGGCCACGAAAAAAAACGGAGAAACCTATTATCGTTCCTCCATTACCTATCGGCGCAGGCATATTAGCCTGGGCAGTTATCATGATGCTCTGCTGGCTCATCTGGCCTATCGCAGCGCCTCCCGCCTGATTGCAGAGGACTCTGCCCTGACTCTGGAGGATTATCGGCCCACCTCCGTACTCAGCTTTGAAAAATGGGTGATTCTTCTGAATTTCCGAGACAACGGAATCTATCTGAGCACCCCTATTTACATCCGTCCCCGTTTTTTTTATTATTATCTGTCCCCGAACCATGTACTGAAATTTGATACGGATGATCTGTTCTACTATTCTTCCCATAAGATCATGCGCCGGGGCAGCCATTACTTTGTGGCAGATTACGGGATGCAGGTCAATATTGCGTCTCGCTACGGGATCAAAAATTACGCCGTCTGCGGCGTGGATTATGATTTTTTAAACGGGGATCCCACGGATTTTCGCCGGGAAAATCTATGCATCCGCAACACCTATCACGGCGTCCGCACCATAATGAAGCAGGGAAAATACCGTTACAGCGTCCGCATCCATATCAACGGTTATTATAAGGTAGGGGTCTATGATACTGTCACAGAAGCTGCCATTGCCTACAACAAAGCTGCTGATATTCTGAAAAAAAATGGACTGCGCAAAAATTTTCTCCAAAATTATGTGGAAGGTATCTCTCCCAGCACCTATGCGGAGATCTATTCTGCATTGTCCATTTCTCCCAGGATCATAAATTATTTTTCCGAATAATCAATAAAACTGATGTCCAGGTTTGCATAGCCGGAGATGCCGTCTATGGACGCCTGTCTGTCATACTGCCACATACTGAACTGATAGGGATAGTCCGGGATATCCTCAAGCTGTGACAGCCATATATCGTATTCCGTCAGCTTGGACAGATCAATCTCCTTGATCAGCCACTGCTTATCCCCATAGATCATAGGCTCATACCCCGCCGCCTTCACGGTATCCAGAAAGGCCCTGGCAATGGTCGTCTTGTCGGCCCTGCTGACTCCCTCCACTCTGGAGGTATCATTATCCACATATTCCATATCAAAAGCAATGGGATACCTGACGGTATAATCCTGAATCTGCTCCAACACCAGGTTCGCTTCCTCGATGGCTTCCGCTTCCGTTACTGCCTGTGAAAAGAAATACACACCGATCTCCAGCTCCGCATCGGAAGCGCGCTTGATATTATCCAGAAAATAGTCATCCAGAACCAGCTGCCCGCTGCTGTAGCCCCGGGCGCCCACCCGCAGCATCACAAAATCAATCCCTGCTTTCTTTAACTTGTTAAAATCCACATATCCCTGAGCTTTGGAAATATCCGTACCCACAAAGGACACCTGCCTGCCGTCTTCATAATATTTCATCAGATCGGACTGACATACCAGTTTGGTGAAATCATAGTCATGTTTGGGCAGATAAGGGCTGATCAGTACCCATTCCTCTTTTCCGTCCGCATTGACCACCAGCGTATGCCTGCCATCAGTGGACGGATCATTTACAGCGGGCCCCTCTGTAGACTCTGGCTCCGGCTCCGGCGTGGCCTCCGGGTACATGTCCCAAAAATCAAAATCATCCGGCGTCAGATTGCTGTCGCCGATCAGATCTTCCGTATCCGGATAGCCGTCATCCGCCGCTGTGCTGACAGAGGATGGGGACTGAGCAGTCTGCGTTTGTCTGGGCACAAGCTGTTTATGGTTGATGATAATCATCATGAGCAGAATAATCAATACAAATAAACTGACCGCCACAATGGTGGAGACGATTGTGGGAGTCATTTCTGACCTGTCATTGGAATCATCAGGCAGCTTCATGATATCTTCTTTCCCTTCTATCTATAAAATACTACATACACGACGTATATCTACGGGTTTATTCGTTTATGAGAATCGCTTTCCTGGGGCATTTTTCCATACAGGCGCCGCAGGCCACACATTTCTCATGGTCAATAATGGCATGGAAATTCTCCACTTTTACCGCCTCTGCAGGGCAGGCCTTTACACAGAGTCCGCAGCCGATACAGCCCGCCGTACAGGCTTTCATCGTCACCGGCCCCTTATCCACAGAGCTGCAGGCCACCACTTCCCTGGCTCCGGCAGGAATCAGGGAAATCAGATGTCTGGGACATACGGCGATACATTTACCGCAGGCCTTACATTTCTCCTTATCCACCCTGGCTACTCCATTCACAATATGGATGGCATCAAAGGGACAGGCAGCCACACAGGTACCGCCTCCCAGGCAGCCGCTATTGCAGGATTTCGGGCCGCCGTTTGGTACAAGTGCCAGCATCCGGCAGTCCGTTGCCCCGCTGTATTCATAATCCTCATGGGTTTTCTCACAGTCTCCCTGACAGTGTACAAAGGCCACCATGGGCTCGCTGCTCTCAGCCTCCACACCCATGATCTGAGCGATCTGCGCTCCCACCTTATCCCCTCCTACAGGGCAGGCATTTACCGGGGCCTCCCCTTTGGCAATAGCCGCCGCCAGCCCGGAGCACCCGGCAAAGCCGCAGCCGCCGCAATTATTGCCCGGCAGCACATTCAGCACGGCCTCTTCCTTCGGATCCGCTTCTACCTTGAATTTGATACCGGCCGCACCCAGGAACAATCCGATAAAGATGCCGATTGCCCCCACGATACCAGCCGCAATAAGGATTCCCGTTACCATAGTATACCTCCTTAAAGTTCCACAGTTTATTCCCGCAGGCAGTGAGCCAAGCGGATGCGCAAGCGCATCCATTTGGCGAACGCTGCGAGGGTCAAATACCCCGCCCCTTGGGGCGCTGCTAGCTTGATGCCCCGTTGCTTGCAGCGGGGTGTTTGACTACAGCAATCCTGAAAATCCACAGAAAGCAATCGCCATCAGCCCTGCAGTCAGCAGCACGGCAGGCATGCCCTTAAAGGATTCCGGAAAATCATTGCTCTCCATCTTCTCTCGAAGCCCTGCCAGGATCACGATAGAGATCGTGAAACCTACCGCAGTGGCAAAGCCGTTGACGATCCCCGCCAGGATGCCATACTCCTTCTGCACATTGGTCAGGGCCACCCCCAGTACGGCGCAGTTGGTGGTAATCAGAGGCAGATACACGCCCAGCGCCTCATACAGCGCTGGCATGACTTTACGCAGAAACATCTCCACAAACTGCACCAATGCGGCGATTACCAGGATAAAACAGATGGTCTGCAGGTATTCTATATGCAGGGGCTGCAGGATAAATCGATACATCAGTCCGGCTACGGCGCTGGCCAAAGTAATGACAAAAATCACGGCGCAGCCCATACCCGCCGCCGTATTGGTCTTCTTAGATACCCCAAGAAAAGGACACAGGCCCAGGAACTGGCTTAATACCACATTGCTCACCAGTGAGGAACCGATCAATATCACGAGTAATTCTTTTACACTCTCCATCTATTTCCCCTCCTTTGCCGACAGATCCTCCACTAACAGATCATCGCTGTCGTCGTAGAATCTTCTCCTGGAACAGCCCTTTTCTCCGCAGTTCATACAATCCTCGCTGCAGCCGGATCCGA
>CALWLO010000069.1 GCA_944381545.1 uncultured Acetatifactor sp.
ATGCCGATCTCCTCTTCCATCACCTCAACCTCAAGGGAATGAAGGCCTACGGAGGTGCCTCCTACCCACCAGATACTGATATTGGAATAATCCGAGCTGGGCTTCACCGTGTATTCCAGCGTATAGGTACCGGCAGTGTCATAGGAGAACTCCTTCTGTACCCATTCATAATCCTTGCCCACGCTGGCGCCGATAGCGCCGTTAAAGTCTCCGTCGCTCTCCAGCACTGCGGTAATCTTTACCAAATCGCCCACCAGATATTCAGCTGGGCATTATCCAAGCTGGGCGTTACCGTCCATGTCAGCGTACAGGAACCCGCTTCATAGGCAAATTCTTCCTGTTTCCAATCATAACTTGAGCCCACACAGCAGCCGATGCAGCCGTTAATCCCGCTTGCGCTTTCCATGGTCACGGAGAGCGTGATTCTGTCTCCCACCTGATAATCAGGATTGTAGTCGGAGTAAGCAAACTCCAGCATTCCTCCTTCTTCGATCTCCGCCAGGTAATCTCCGCTGAGCACTACCTTTTCCTCTGCAGAAGCCTCCGCAGCTTCTTCCTCCTGTGTTTCCTGTGTCTCCGCTGTCTCCGCTGTATCTTCTGTATCAACAGTTTCCTCCACGGATGCAAGCGTATCCGCCTCCGCAGGCTCCGTTTCCTGCTTACCGCATGCGACAGTAAATATCAACGCTATGGCGGCAAGCACTGCAATAATGATTCCTTTTTGTTTTGCCATATTTCCCTCCTTTTCTTTTTCTTTTTTAATCTTTTTTCATAATAAAAAACTCTCCCCACTCAATATGTTCAACGGGTATTGTTCCATGAAATATAGCATAAAAATTAAGCCAATTGTTTGACACTACTTAAAAAAGAGTAAAAAAATTCCTGATCGAGATTAATTTTATTCGATCAGGGAATTTTTCTACAATTTACCAATAGCCAGAAGCAGTAAAATCACACCTCCCACCCAACTCAAGGACATATTAAAGCGTTTTGACAGCCTCTCTCCGAGCCAAGAGCCCAGCAGCAGCGTGACTTGATTCGCTGCCAGAGAAGCCGACACCACTGCCGGTATGCTTACTCTGCCCATGGCGGCGCCAAATCCCACTGCCACTCCGTCCAGGGACAATGCCAGCGCCAAGGATACCGCCTCTGCCACAGAAATGGATTTTGAATGATCCAGGTCTACCGCAGCCGGATCCGCATATACATGTAATACAAACCGCAGATTAAAAAGAGAAAATTTCAGCTTCCCATCCAGATTTCCGTATTTACGGATTGCCGATCTGGCAATACCGTCCAGCAATTTGATCATCCCCAGTACAAACAGCAGTCCAAAACACAGCCACCGCTGCAGGCCTGCCGGGATCAGCATGGCAACCAGGCTGCCCAGTCCCAATGACATGCCCACAATAGCGCTGCAGATCAGGTTGATCACCAGGATCGGACGCCAGGACAGCCGGATCTGTTTGGTGCCATATGCAAATCCTGCCGCAAAAGCATCCACAGACAGCGCAAGGGCAATCGCACATGCTTCCAAAACCAGTCTAAAAGTTTCCAAGAACACCACCCGCATATCACACGACTTACTAGCATAATATTCCTGTTTTTCTCCATCGGTTCCCTTTATCCGTATTCATGCTTAAGCTTTTTCATCTACGCCTCGCAGCTGTGCCCGGGGAATAAATTCTCTCACAAGGGTCAGCATCTCCTCCAGCTGCCTGCGTTCAAATCCGCCAAAACCGGGCTGCATCACCTGGCCGCTGTCCTGGAAATTCTGCAGGAAATAGGCTTGCCCCCCCTGCAGCCACTGTCCGATGGCAGTGAATTCCTCCGGCGTATGGATTCCCTTTACCGCCGTGGTGCGGAATTCATAAGAAATCTGTGAATCTTTCAGCAGCAATATACTTTCTTCAATAAGCGCCGGATCCATCCCCGTCAATCCGCAGGCCGCCTCATAATGCTCCCGGGAAGCTTTAATGTCCATAGCCACATAATCCAAGAGCTTTTCCTGCAGCAGATGCCGCAGCACTCCGGGACGGTAGCCATTGGTGTCCAGCTTCACCAGATACCCCAATCCCCTCGCCTGACGGATAAAAGCCTCCAGCCCAGGCTGCAGCGTAGGCTCTCCTCCTGTGATGCAGATTCCTTCCAGGATCCCCTTTCTCTTTTTCAAAAATGCCAGCACCTCATCCTCTGTGATTTCCGGCTGGGATGCGGGTTCAAGCACCAGGATGCTGTTCTGGCAGAAAGGGCAGCGCATATTACAGCCCCCTGTAAACAATGTGGCGGCAACATGCCCCGGATAGTCCAGAAGAGTTGTCTTATTGATTCCATAAAAATTCACGTTATACCTCCGCCCCGGCCAGCCGTCTTGACTGCTGAATCCGGTCATGCTATGATAACCTCAGTATACGCATTCCGGTCAGGAAGCGCAATATTTTTCGAAGCCGCTGATGCGGCGGAATGAGAGGATATATGGCGGGAATCGTCAGTGTGCAGGAAAAATATATGAGAATGGCTTTAAAGCTGGCCCGCAAAGCACTGGAATTGGGTGAAGTCCCCATTGGCTGCGTTATCGTCTATGAGGGAAAGGTTATCGGGCGGGGCTATAACCGCCGGAATACGGACAAAAACACTCTGGCTCACGCAGAGATCACCGCAATCAATAAAGCCAGCAAAAAGATAGGAGACTGGCGGCTGGAGGGCTGCACTCTCTATGTAACGCTGGAACCCTGCCAGATGTGCGCAGGCGCTATCATCCAGGCCAGGATTCCGGAGGTTATCATAGGCTGTATGAATCCCAAGGCCGGATGCGGCGGTTCCGTCCTGAACATTCTGGAGATGCCCCAATTCAACCATCAGGCCGCAGTGACCAGAGGGATCCTTGAGCGAGAATGCAGCGAGATATTAAAGGAATTCTTTATCTGTCTCCGGGCACGCAACAAGCAGGAGAAGGAACTGAAAAAACGAATTACTGTTTCCGAAACACGGACTTAGGCTGCTTGCATACCGGACAGACATAATCCTCCGGCAGTTCCTCAAAGGGAATCTCTCCATCATACACATATCCGCAGACACTGCATACATAAGAGGCTTCCGCTTCTGCCTGTGTTTCTTCCGGAATATAGGTCGGAGCCGCCTTAGGACTCTTCCCCTTGATCACATTGTGATAATACGCATAGGTCATGGGATCGTCCTGGTTCAGAATATCCGCATCCACTACTCTGCCTAAAAATACCGTATGCGTATCCGTTTCCATCTTATCAATGACTTCGCATACCATGTAAGCGCAGGCATCGGAAATTACCGGCATATATCCCCGTATCTCCGGCTTGACTTCATCAAACTTGTTATGGTCACGGCCGCTCTTAAATCCAAAGACCCCTATAGTACCAGGATCAGAATGTTCTCCCAGGACAGATACCGCAAATTTACCCAGCTTCCGGATACATTCATTGGTATAATTGCCATGATTAATACTTACGGCAATCGTAGCCGGATCCGAAGTGATCTGCATGGCGCTGTTGGCCGTGCAGCCCGTGGCCCTTCCCTCATCCCAAGTACTGACTATATACACTCCATAAGATAACTGTCTAAATGCATTTTTGTTCATCAAACTACCCCCTTGTACTGATGGCCATTCGGCCGTTTCCTGCCCAGAATAAGGTCATTATACCGTGATTGCTTCGCCATCACGGTATAGATGGCCATTCGGCCGCTTCCTGCCTGGAATAAGGTCATTATACCGTGATTGCTTCGCCATCACGGTATGGATGGCCATTCGGCCGCTTCCTGCCTGGAATAAGGTCATTATACCATGGCTGCGCCGTCCACCCGCAGAACCACACCGGTAACATAGTCTGCCGAGTCGCTGGCAAGATACAGAAAAGCATTGGCGACGTCCTCAGGCTCTCCT
Source organism: uncultured Acetatifactor sp. (assembly GCA_944381545.1). Taxonomy (GTDB): domain Bacteria; phylum Bacillota; class Clostridia; order Lachnospirales; family Lachnospiraceae; genus Acetatifactor. The sequence goes on from CALWLO010000069.1 coordinate 3,917, forward strand.
ACCCGTCCTAATGGTATTCCGGCAGAAATCCTGTCCACCATCTCCTTGGGCAGAGCGGCAACCATATCCGTTTTGGTAACTCCGGGAGCAACCGCATTGACACGGATCCCATCCCCGGCAAGTTCTCTGGCCAAAGACTTCGTCAAACCATTGACCGCAAATTTTGTTGCAGGATAACCGCAGCCGGCTGCCTGACCATACTCCCCTACCATGGAGCTGGTATTGATAATCACACCTCTGCCTTGCTCCTTCATGATCCTGGCTGCCGCCTGAGAGCACACAAAGACCGCCTTCAGATTAATATCCAATATTTTGGAAAATTCTTCCAGCGTATACTCATAGATGCTGGTGCGGGAGGAAATGCCCGCATTGTTGGCCAGGATGTCCAGGCTGCCAAACCGCTCCCTGACAGAAGAAAACGCCTCTGCCACTTCCTGGGGATTACATAAATCGGGCCATATTCCCATGGTGCGTCCCTGATATTCCTGCAGCTTCTCCAAAGCCTGTTCCACCGTCTCCTGCCTCGACCCGGTTATCACCACATTTGCCCCGTTTTCCAGATACTTCCGGACAATCGCCAGGCCTATCCCTCTGGTTCCTCCGGTTACAATGGCTGTTTTGTTTTTTAACATCTCTGTGCTCCTTTCCCGTGCATTTTAAGGTCTTGCTAATCCTTGTATTTAATAACAGTTCAGCCATAAGAGGATTAGCACTGTGCATGGGTGCTTGTACACAATGCACAGAGATTGTCCTTTTATGTGCTGAGCGCCCCATTATGAGCAAAGTTAGCTGCGAAGCAGCGGTAAAGCACTGTAGGTGCGGCCTTGCAAATGGTGCGGGCGCAACTGTTACAATATTTATTATAATTTCCGCAGAAGATACTTGTCAACCACGAAAAATTAATTTCACCCCTTCTTGACAAATCCTCACGAAAACGATACACTATAAAAGCCGTATATCGTAGGAACTACTATGGATCCGGTGTGGAAATCCGGTCTTACGCAATGGGAATCTGCGAACCGTGTCAGGTTGGGAACAAAGCAGCACTAAGCAGAACCTCCCATGTGCCGTAAGGGCCCCGGGTGGAGCCGGTGAAACAGCCTGCGATATGCGGTCTTTGTATACACAGCAGTTCTGTGCCGCCCGGAATACCAGAGCCGAAAGCGGCATTTATTCTACCGGAAGGAGCATCTTACCGTGTCCAAGTATCCTTTTTCCTCCTCATCTTATCGCGATCTGCTGCAGCACTTTTCCTGCTGCCGGCTCTGCCCCCGCCGGTGCGGTGTGAACCGTCTGGCTGGGGAGAGCGGTTATTGCGGCCAGACTGCGCAGCTGAAAGCGGCCCGGGCTTCCCTGCACATGTGGGAGGAGCCCTGCATCTGCGGCAGCACAGGTTCCGGCACCGTTTTTTTCAGCGGCTGCGGCCTACGCTGCTGTTACTGTCAGAACTATAATATTGCATTGGGACAGACAGGCCAGGAAATCTCCCTCGAGCGCCTGGCAGAAATCTTTTTGGAGCTGGAACAAAAGGGAGCCGCCAATATCAATCTGGTGACCCCTACACATTATATTCCTTTGATTGTATATGCCCTGGAGCTGGCCCGCAGCAAAGGGCTGTCCCTGCCGATTGTTTACAACTGCGGCGGGTATGAGGAGCCCGACGCACTGCGTCTGCTGGATGGCCTGATCGACATCTATCTGCCTGATCTAAAGTATTTTACTTCTGAACTCAGCAAAAGCTATTCCCATGCAGAGGACTACTTTGAAAAGGCAAAGGCCGCCCTGTCGGAAATGTTTCGTCAGGTGGGGAAGCCTGTGTTTGGACAGGAACCGGATATCCCGCTGCTGCGCAGAGGAATGCTCGTACGCCATCTGGTACTGCCGGGTCAGATAAAGGACACCAAAAAAATATTGCATTATCTCCATGATACTTATGGAACTGACATACTTATCAGTGTCATGAGCCAATATACGCCCCTGCCGCAGGTTGCCCATATTCCCGGATTAAACCGCCGTGTTACCCCCGATGAATACGGCCGGGCTGTGGATTACTGTTTGCGCCTGGGCATGGAAAATGTCTATATCCAGGAGGAAGGTACGGCGCAGGAAAGCTTTATCCCTCCCTTTGATCTGACAGGTCTTAGGTAATAGCGCTTTCCCTACAATTCCACCCGGATCATATAGTATCCAAAGTCCCCCTCCTGTGCAGGCTCCTGCCTGCACTCAAAGCTCTCAAAGCCAAACATGATAGCTACCTGTTTCTCCTTTTCATAGAAATTTCCCGGCACGCCAATGTAGTATCGATTTGCCCCTTTTACTGACATTTGCGTCAGTATCAGGTGCTCATAATTATAATATCCATGCAGCAGAAAGCTGTTATGGGCAAGCCGATAGGCATTTGAGCACAGGATTACAAAATCCTCCGGCCGCAGGAACAGATACTCCCGTTCGTCCTGAAATGGCCGGATATGGGGATAGATCTTCCAGAGCTGCCGCCATTTATCCTCACTCATGGCAGCGGTGCGGGGACCATGAAGTGCCCTTCGCTGCGCCTCCGCTCTCCCGTCCCCTTCCTGCTCCCTATCGTAGTCCCGGTTCCCAGGCTGTTTAGGCACTGCCGCCCCAGATATCTCCTGCAGGGTGTCGGACACATCTGTGGGCTGTAGGGGTGTCTGTACTGTTTCCGGCGGTTCCTCCGTCACTGCTTCCTCTATGGGCCATCCCCGGTTTATTTCTGTATGTATATCCGTCGGAGACATTCCCTCTGCTTCCGCTTCCGGCACCAATCTCACAGGCTGTTCTTCCGCTTCCGGCGCAAGGCCTTTCGACTCCGGCATAAGACCTTCCGGAGACGCTGACGGTTCTTCCGCTACCGGTATAAGACCTTCAGCCAATACCGGAGGTACTTCCGGCTTTGCCGCCTGTTCTTTTACTGACAGAGGCTTCACTGCCAGCCCTTCCGGCTCCGGCATCTGCTCCGCCACCGGCGATGCCGCTTTAGACCGCAGTTCTTCTTGTTCCGCCGCTTTTCTCCATATACATTGAAGGCTCCTTTGGGGAGACAGCTGCATATGGATCCCCTCTAATTGTCCGTACCGCAGTCCATCCCGGACAGTAATTTCCTCCCCCTGGTATACCGGATCCTGGGTTTCCCATCGAAAGCTTCCGCTGCCCTGGCGGATCAGCACAGCGCCAATCCTGTTTTCTCTTCCTGCCCCTTCCACTATCACCTCCGCAGCCACATCATCCGTCTCATAAAGACCCCTGATCTGCATTTCCAGCACCAGTTTACTGTCTGCCACCGTGATTTTTACATACCCGCAATTATACCTTTTCTCACCGTTTTCCAGATAATCTATATAGCGGATCTGCTTATCATAATACATAAAAAATCCCCCTGACGCACTTATGGTTTTGTCTACTATAAGTGTATTAGGGGGTTGTCCGGTTTATTCCTCAAATCAGTAATCCAGGGAATCCAAATATTTCATATAATTCACTACCATTAAGGCAATCTTGAAGGTCAGCGCATCATCAAAGTTGCGCAGATCCAAGCCGGTACTCTTCTGAATCTTCTCAATCCGGTATACCAGCGTGTTACGATGTACGAACAACTGCCGGGAGGTTTCAGAAACATTTAAATTATTTTCAAAAAATTTATTGATGGTGGTCAATGTCTCATCGTCCAGATCACTGGGCACATTTTCTCCAAAGATCTCCTCGATAAATATTCTGCACAGATTGATGGGCAGCTGATAAATCAAACGCCCAATACCCAAAGCGCTGTAGGCCACCACCTTATTCTCTGCATAGAAAATCTTACCTACATCCAGCGCCAGCTTAGCCTCCTTATAGGACTTGGATACATCTTTCAGCTCCTGCACCACTGTACCGAAAGCCACCCGTACATCCAGCATAGCTTCAGCGTTCATCATCGCCACAATGGTATTAGCCACATCACACAGGTTTTCATGGGAAGCCGCAGGTTCCAACGACTTAATCAGAATGACATTGCTCTCATCCACTGCGGTAATATAATCGCCGCTCTGGGAAGAAAACATCCCCTTAAGCAGCTCCGTCACAATATTGTCTTTCTCCAGTTTGGTCTCAATCAGGAACACCGCCCGAGGAACAGAAACCTCCACGTGCAGCTTTTTGGCGCGGTTATAAATATCCACCAACAAAAGATTATCTAAAAGCAGATTCTGGAAAAAATTATTTCGGTCAAAACGCTCCTTATAAGCAATCGTGAGATTCTGAATCTGACATACAGCGATTTTGCCCACCATGTACACATCATCTCCGCTTCCCCTTGCCACTAATATATAGAGCAGCTCCCCTTCATCCAGAATTTTCAACAAATGATGGGGGCCGATAACCTGACTGTCTGCGGGCGATACGGCAAAACCGCTGATCAGGCTTTCCTGTATGTCTTTCATATCTGTGGTTGACGCCATCACTGTACCGGAAGGATCATATACGCATAGATCCACCTTTGTAATCGCCTTTAATTCATCTATACTGGTCTGAATAATTTGACTTGATATCATATATTCCTTTCTGTGCATATCATAAGCCCTGCTTACAATACTGCTGCAATAATTGTTGGAAATAAAAGAGGTGCTGGATACCAGCACCTCTCTGGGCAATCTTACTAGTTGGTAATAATCTGCTCGGTCTCCTTATCGAATACATGGATCTTCTCAACATCCAGAGCAAATTTCACAGCATCACCAGGTCTTGCAGTTGTACGGGAATCTACTCTTGCGGTCATCGGGAAAGTATCCAGATCGAAGTATAAGTAAACTTCTGCGCCAAGCAGCTCGTAAACCTTAATGGTAGACTCAAATACGCTGCTGGGAGATGCCTCAATATACATCTCGGAATCGTATACATCCTCAGGACGAATACCGAAAGTAACCACCTTTCCGTCATAGCCGCCCTCGATAAGCTTCTTGGACTTAGCAGGAGGCAGAGGAATACTGTGGCCTGCAATCTCCAGGCTGGCAACATCACCATTTACCTTAACGGTTGCATCCAGGAAGTTCATCTGAGGAGATCCCATGAAGCCTGCAACAAACAGATTCTGAGGCTTATCATACAGGTTCTGAGGAGTATCTACCTGCTGGATTACACCGTCCTTCATAACAACGATTCTTGTACCCAGGGTCATAGCCTCGGTCTGGTCATGTGTTACATAGATGATGGTAGTACCCAGTCTCTGATGCAACTTAGCGATCTCGATTCTCATCTGCACACGCAGCTTTGCATCCAGGTTGGACAAAGGCTCATCCATCAGGAATACCTTAGGATTACGCACAATAGCACGTCCCATAGCCACACGCTGTCTCTGACCACCGGACAGAGCCTTGGGCTTACGATCCAACAGCTTCTCCAGATCCAGGATCTTAGCAGCTTCCTTAACCATCTTATCAATCTGATCCTTGGGAACCTTTCTCAGCTTCAGGCCAAATGCCATATTATCATATACAGACATATGAGGATACAGAGCGTAGTTCTGGAATACCATTGCGATATCTCTGTCCTTAGGCTCTACATCATTCACAACTCTGTCGCCAATCTTTAACTCACCGGAGGTAATATCTTCCAGACCTGCAATCATACGAAGGGTGGTGGACTTACCGCAGCCGGAAGGTCCTACGAAAATGATGAACTCCTGATCTGCGATCTCAAGGTTAAAATTCTTAACTGCTTCAAAGCCGTTAGGATACACCTTGCAGATATTCTTCAAAGATAAACTTGCCATAAATATAACTCCTTTCACAATATATATGACTCTCGCTGTTTCAGTACAAAATATGTACTTTCAACTCTTTACTAAGTATACATAAAATTCTTTTTAAATTCTATGCCACTATTCCACAAAGATTTTGTTTCGGATTGTGAGAATTGCTCACAAATACATTGTTTTTTCTCCCTACTCGTCACTTTTCACAAAAGACTTTTCATTTATTGGACAAATTTCACAGTTTCTACCCAATATCTTTGCCTTCCAGCGACTGTTCCAGTTTATCATGGAAGATTTTGTCTTCCTCGTTTTCCTCCTCCGCTTCCTGGTCTCCATTGGCGGCAATGATCCGTTCCTCTAGCTTCAGGAAAAACTTATTATACAGTTTGGCGGATAAATAGGCAGGCAGAGTAAAACCAAACAGGATCACCAGCGGGATGATATTCGGTATGAAAATAAACACCACCGGGGGGATCAGATACAGCACCGCCATCAAAACAGTCTTGGGAGCCTGAAGGATACTCATGGCCAGTGCATTCTTAATGGTTCGAAATACCGGATTGGCAAATTTGGCCTGGGCCGGAAAGACAAACAGCAGGGTAAACACCGTAAATACCGCTATAGCCCCCATGATCGCCCTGAATATCACATGAAATTCTATCTCGGAACGGTACATGATATAAAAATCCCCGCCCAATACCAAGCCGATAAACAGCATAATCAGCCAGATCGCCGTAGCCTGCCTGAAATTTTGCCTGAATGCCTTAAAATACCCCTTTACAACATAGCATTCTTCATTCCGTACCATCTTCAGCACCTGATAGTGCATGGCCGTGAAAGCTGCGCCGGCAGTGATGACGGGAATACAGCAGAAAAGAGTCAGCAGATTCAGAATCATCAAATCTGCCACCTTGCCCATGAATTGCATAAAAGGGCTTTCAATGTCCAAAAATTTCATACTTTTGTTACATCCTTTCTTATTTTCCTACGTTTATTTTAAAAAATTTTCTCCATGGAAGTTACTCTGATACCGGAGAACTGCTCCTCCGGACGCACGATATAAAAGCCCAGTCTTTTATAAAAATCCACCGCATAGGGCGCTGCTGTCAGAGTCATACTGCCCTCCCCCACCTCATCCGCCAGATACCGGCATAACTTACCCATCAGTGCGCTGCCGATTCCCCGGTGATGATAGGCCTCATCCACAAACAGCAGGGACAGATGGTTGCCGCCCCGCATGGAAGCCAGCCCCACCACTTGGCCGCCGTCCAGCGCAATCAGCACCTGATAGCTGCCATTCAGGAACATCTTTCTGAGAGTGCCGTCATGTATGAAGGTATCAAAATTGTCGATGCCTTCCTGAGTATAATCCTTCCCCTCAAACTTCAGAAAGGTTCTCCACACCATATCCATGGCGGGATCCCAGTCCTCCGGCAGCGCCCATCTGATGGTATAGGGGAAATCATTTCCGTCCATTGTTTTCACCTTTCCTGATATCATTTTCCGAACTATTCCTTTACTGCGCAGGCGCCCACCTGATTTTCCAGCGGCAGACCGTTATCCAGCGCATGGGCATTTGCCATGGTCACCGCAGCAATGGCCTCCATCGCTTCCCGGGTAAAAAAGCCCATATGCGAGGTGATCAGCACATTGGGAAAAGTCAGCAGCCTGGCCAGATTCTCGTCCTCGATAATCTCGCCCGAGCAATCCTCGTAAAAAATACCTTCCTCTTCTTCATATACATCCAGCCCCACACCGCCGAACTTTTTCTGCAGCAGCCCTTCAATCAAGCTGTCCGTGTGGGTCAGGCTCCCTCGGGAGGTATTAATCAGGTAGACTCCATCCTTCATGATTTCAATGGCTTTCCTGTCGATCATATACCGGGTCTGGGCCGTCAGCGGACAATGCAGACTGATGACATCCGCCTGCTTGAACAGCTCCTCCTGACTGACATATTCCACATCCAGCCGGGAATCGGGGTAAGGATCATAGGCGATTACCTTCATTCCAAAGCCCCTGCAGATGCGGAGCATTGCCTGTCCGATCCTCCCGGTACCCACAATACCCGCTGTTTTCCCATGCAGATCCGTCCCCATCAGTCCGTGCAGGCTCATATTAAATTCCCTGGTGCGGTTATAGGCCTTATGGGTACAGCGGTTAAGGGTCAGCAGCATAGCCGCCGCAAACTCCGCCACTGCATCAGGGGAATAGCTGGGCACCC
>CALWLO010000070.1 GCA_944381545.1 uncultured Acetatifactor sp.
AGGATGGCCGCAAGGCGGAGATTGTACAGACGCTTGCCAAGTGGAAGCGCTATGCTCTGCAGAGATACGGCTTTTCCGCAGGCGAGGGTCTGTATACGGATATGAGCGCCATCCGCCGGGATGAGACCACGGATAATATCCACTCTATTTATGTGGATCAGTGGGATTGGGAGAAGATCATTACCAGGGAAGAGAGAAATCTGGAGACCTTGAAGGATACGGTGCGTACCGTATATAAGGTACTGCGCAAGACGGAGAAATATATGGCGATCCATTATGACTATATAGAGGAGATCCTGCCCCATGATATTTTCTTTATCACCACCGGTGAGTTAGAGGAGATGTTCCCGGATTACACACCGAAGGAGCGGGAATATTACATTGCCAAGGCCAAGGGCGCTGTCTGCATCATGCAGATTGGAGATGTACTGGAAAGCGGCGAGCCCCATGACGGCCGTGCGCCGGACTATGATGACTGGGCGCTAAACGCGGATATTGTGGTATACTATCCGGTGCTGGATATTGCACTGGAGCTGTCCTCCATGGGCATTCGTGTGGATAAGGAGGCCCTGCTGTCCCAGCTTCAAAAGGCCGGCTGCCCGGAGCGTGCCAAGCTGCCTTTTCAAAGGTCTATTATAGAAGAGACGGTTCCCTTTACCATCGGCGGCGGTATCGGCCAATCCCGAATCTGTATGTTCTTTCTGCGCAAGGCGCATATCGGAGAGGTACAGTGCTCCCTGTGGCCGGAGGAAGTGATGAGGGAAGCGGAAAAAGTGGGATTACAGCTTCTGTAAAGCATATATAATGTAAAATAGGATATCAGAGAAAGAGGATTGCAGAAGCTGTCGAAAGACAGGGCCTGTAATCTTTTTTTTACCAGAGTTATGAGTTAATTGCATATCGAAAATTATACTTGCAATATCCGAACATATGTGCTATATTTATATCGAACAAATGTTCATTACGGAAAATTTTGGTATTTTGGAGAAAAGAAGATTTCTGATTACCCGTTTCCGGGACAACGAATGGAGGCGCAGGATGGAACCGTTGGAGATTGCGGAGGAGAAAGTACAGATACAGGTCCAAGGGGTGACGGTAGACAACAGCTCCCTAAGCCTGATGGAGAAGCTGGGGATTCTCGCCGACAGCGCCAAGTATGATGTGGCCTGCACCAGCAGCGGCGTGGAGCGCAAGGGGAACGGACGGGATCTGGGAAACTGCGTCAAGTCGGGGATCTGCCACAGCTTTTCCAGTGACGGCAGATGTATCTCCCTTTTGAAGATTTTGATGACCAATGAATGCATCTATGACTGTAAATATTGTATTAATAGATGTTCCAATGATGTGCCCAGAGCCACGTTTACGCCGGAGGAGATCTGCCGGCTGACCATGGAGTTTTACCGGCGCAACTATATCGAAGGGCTCTTTTTAAGCTCCGGCATCATAGAGAGCCCTGGCAGAACGATGGAACTGATGTACCGAACCCTCTATCTGCTGCGGAATGTATATCGCTTCAACGGTTATGTTCATGTGAAAGCCATCCCCGGCGCTCCCCCGGAGTTGATCCGGATGACGGGCTTTCTGGCAGACCGCATGAGCGTGAATCTGGAGCTGCCTACGGCGGAGGGACTGCGGGAGCTGGCGCCCAATAAGCACCGCCGAAATATTCTTACACCCATGCGCCAGATTCAGAACGGTATTCAGGTAAACCGGCATGATCTGATGCTGTACCGCCATGCGCCGAAATTCGTGGCCGGGGGCCAGTCCACCCAGATGATTATCGGAGCCACCGGGGAGAGCGATTATCAGATCCTGAACGTGGCTGAGAGCCTGTATCAGAAGTTTGCCTTGAAGCGGGTATTCTATTCTGCCTTTGTGAAGGTGAATGAGGATAAGGCGCTTCCGGCATTGCCTGGCGGGCCGCCGCTGCTGCGGGAGCATCGCTTATACCAGGCGGACTGGCTGCTGCGGTTCTATGGGTTTGAAGCCCATGAACTTCTGGATGAAAAGCGTCCGTTTTTTAATGTGATGCTGGATCCCAAGGAAGATTGGGCAGTGCGGCACTTAGAGCAGTTTCCCGTGGAGATCAATCGGGCGTCCTATGAACGCCTGCTGCGGGTGCCCGGGATCGGCGTGCGCAGCGCCCGGAGGATTGTTGCTGCAAGACGCAGTGCCAGACTGCGCTTTGAAGATTTGGGGCGGATCGGAGTGGTGCTGAAACGGGCCGTTTACTTTATTACCTGCAGTGGGCGGATGATGTATCCCACCAGGCTGGAGGAGGATTATATCGTGCGGAATCTAACCAGTGAGAAGGACAGGGTGCAGTTTGGCAGTGACGGTATGAGTTACCGGCAGATGAGCCTTTTTGACGACGGACAGTATAGTCTGCAGCCACAGCAGGAGGATGCATACCGGGTAGTGACCGGGCAGCTGTAGGCAGTGGGATTCATGAGAAGACTGCGGCGTGGAAAGGGGAGAGAGGATGCGGGTTTATCAGTGTGAGGACAGCCTGGAGGGGGTCTGCACGGCCATATACCGGGCCTATGAGGAGCATGCAGATCATCAAGATACCTGGATCAGGACAGATCAGGAATTGATGCTTTTTGGGGAATATATTCCGGTAGAGTCGGATTCTGAGAGGGCGGAGAAGGTGCTGCGGACATTGCGTAGAAGCTTCGGGCAGGAAGACCTTGAGAGACTGGGTATGGCCCTGACAACGCCGGAAGCCGATAAAGCCCAGGCTGTATACCGGACGGTGGTGCATGGCCTGCGCACCCGGCCTGCACCGGGACATCTGCTGGATCACCAGACAGATCCCTATATCCTGCAGACCTTTCGCCTGGCTAAGAAAGCCGGCAGAGAATTTGGACAGCTGAGGGAGTTTATTCGTTTTCGGGAGCTGGAGCAGGGCATACTTTATGCAGAGAACTGCATGAAAAATGATGTGCTGCCCTACCTGATGGTGCATTTTGCCGATCGCTTTCCTCAGGAGGATTTCGCCATACGGGATATAGGGCGTGAGCTTATGGGGATCCACCCGGCGGGAGGGGATTGGTATCTGACAGGCAGTCATGCCCTGGGGGAAGCCCTGCGGCAGACGGGCTATTCGGTTCAGGAGATGGCCTATGAGGAACTCTTCAGGTATTTTTGTCATAAGATAGCTATCAAAGAGCGAAAAAATATAGATCTGCAAAACCGGATGATGCCCAAGCGTTTTCAAAAATTCACAATAGAATTTGCCAAAAAAGGAGAAAATTGTTAAAAACAGCAATTTACTTTTGCGTTTCCGTATAGTATTGTATTTCCAACATAGAGCGGGCGTAAAGCCTGCCTGTGAAACATAATACTGAAAGCGGTAATGTTGCTGTTTTTTTAGAAAGGAAGGATGCAAGATGGTAAGGCATATTAAGCTTACACAGGATCAGGTGCAGAAGTTTGTCAACGTGACATCCAAGTGTGATTTTGATATTGATATCTCTTATAACAGATATATTGTAGATGCTAAATCATTCCTTGGAGTATATGGGCTGGATTTTTCCAAAGTGCTGACGGTATCCTATGAGGGGTATAATCAGGCGCTTGAGGAGCTGCTTGGTAGTCTGGCAGTGGCTTGTTAGCGTGTTGGTTTGCGGGAGTGCCCCGCAGAGAACAGCTCGGGAAGCAGGATATCATTGCACCAGAGGAATTGACTCCCGTGATGAGATAGGATACTATCTTGTCAGGGAGTCTTTTTATTCTATAGGAAAGTTCTCCGAATTTCCCTATAGAATAAAAAGTTCTCCGGGCAGGATCGCACTGCTGCGGTGAGGAATTTGAAATGTGATGCACAATGACGATGCCAGTGTCATTGTGTTTCGCAATAAAATAATCTAGAGAGGAAAAGGTGGTGAGGAGAGAAATGGAAAGTATTGGGGAAATCAAGATTTCCGTCAGAGAACTGGTGGAGTTCATTCTGCGCAGCGGTGATATTGATAACCGTCATCACACCTCTCCGGATCATGCCATGCAGGAGGGCAGCCGGATCCACCGGATGATCCAGCGTCGCATGGGCAGTGAATATCAGGCGGAGATATCCTTACGCTATACCCATCTGACAGAGAATTATCGTCTGGTACTGGAAGGCAGGGCGGACGGTATCATTGATCGGCCTGAGGGAATAACGATCGATGAGATCAAGGGAACTTATCGGGAGTTGGCCTATATGAAGGAGCCCGTACCGGTGCACCTGGCCCAGGCAAAATGCTATGCCGCCATGTTTCTGGCGTGTCACAAGGAGCGCGGACTGTCTCAGATCCATGTCAGGATGACTTATTGTCATATGGAGACAGAGGAAATCCGGTATTTTACTTATACCTTTACTGCACAGGAAATTCGGGACTGGTTCGAAGCATTGATCCGTTCCTATCAGAAGTGGTCGGATTATCAGTTTGCATGGAAGGAAGAACGGGATGCCTCCATCCGGCTCCTGGAGTTCCCGTTTCCCTATCGCAAAGGGCAAAAGGAGCTGGTGACTTATGTGTACCAGACCATCTACCATGGGAGGAAGCTTTTTTTGGAGGCTCCAACCGGTGTGGGAAAAACGATTTCCACCGTATTCCCCGCTGTAAAAGCCATGGAGCGGGGGATGGGGGATAAGCTTTTTTATCTGACGGCCAAGACCATTACCCGGACGGTGGCAGAGAACACTTTTGCACTGCTTAGAGAAAAAGGACTGCGGTTTAAAACGGTCATTCTGACAGCGAAAGACAAGATCTGTTTTATGGAGGAGACGGAGTGCAATCCGGAGTATTGCCCCTTTGCAAAGGGACATCTGAACCGTATCAATGATGCCATCTATGATCTGCTGACCCATGAGGAGAGCTTTGGCAGGGAGATCGTGGAGAATTACGCCCGCAGGCATCAGGTCTGTCCCTTTGAAATGTGCCTGGATATGAGTTTGTTTGCAGATGGCATAATCTGTGACTATAATTATCTTTTCGATCCTCATGTGTACCTGAAGCGTTTCTTTGGCGAGGGGGTCAAGGGTGACTTCCTGTTTCTGATTGATGAGGCCCATAATCTGCTGGAACGCAGCAGGGAGATGTACAGCGCCGTGATCATAAAAGAAGAACTGCAGGCATTAAAAAGGAGTCTGGAGCAGCTGCAGGCTGCAGAGGAGGGAAGGAAAAAGAGCCGTAAAAAGCAATCCCGGGAGCCGGAAGAGCTGTTTGTCATGGAAGATTTTTCGGAAAAACCGGAGCAGGAGCAGACGGGCGGCAGCTTTGGAACAGGAAAAAGCGTGCTGGTGTCCCGGGGGTTTGCTGCCCGGATGATCCTTCAGCTGGAGAACTGTAATAAGGAGATGCTGGCAATGAAGCGGGAATGTGAGGAGTGCCGCATAGTGGAACAGATCGATACGCTGATGTCCTTGCTTCTGCATCTTCATGGCACCATCGAATCCTACCTGGAGGAGCAGGAGGAAGCGATTCAGCCCCAGCGGGAGGAGATATTGGAGCTGTATTTCCGGCTGTCGCATTTCCTGGAGATCTATGAGATGGCGGATGAAAAGTATGTAAAATACACACAGTTCTGTGAGGACGGTACCTTTCTGCTCAAGCTCTTCTGCGTAGATCCCTCCAAAAATCTGCGGGAATGCATGAAGCGGGGGCGGAGTACCATCCTGTTTTCCGCTACCTTTTTGCCGATTCAGTACTATAAGAGCTTACTTGGCGGGGAGGAATCGGACTATGAGGTCTATGCGGATTCGGTATTTCATCCGGAAAAACGTGCGTTATTTATTGCAGAGGACGTGACAAGCAAATACACCAGACGTTCAGAGGCGGAATATTATAATATCGCTAGATATATTGAAGAGATCGTGAAAAACAGGCATGGCAATTATATGGTCTTCTGTCCTTCTTATGCTTTGATGCATGAGATCCATGACAGGTATGTGGAGTATTTTGCAGATGAGACCAGGGAATGTATACTGCAGTCGGAGGTTATGAGTGAACGGGAAAGGGAGGAATTTTTATCCAGGTTTGAGGGCAATGCGGATTGCAATCTGGAAGCCTCTATCTGCATGGACATAGAGCTTGAGGAGGAAAAAACCCTGATTGGTTTCTGCGTTCTGGGCGGGATTTTCAGTGAAGGGATTGATTTGAAGGAGGACAGCCTGATCGGGGCGATTATTGTGGGTACCGGGATTCCCCAGGTCTGCTATGAGCGGGAGCTGTTAAAGCAGTATTTTGAGGGTATCGGACAGAATGGATTTGATTATGCTTATCGTTATCCGGGGATGAATAAGGTTTTGCAGGCAGCAGGACGAGTGATCCGCACTGTAGAGGATATTGGTATTGTGGCATTGCTGGATGAACGGTTTCTGCAATATTCCTATCTGCACATGTTTCCAAGAGAATGGGCAGGGTATGAAAGGGTAAGCTGTAGCAGTATTGCCAAGCGCATAGAGCGGTTTTGGGATTCTTGGTTATGATGAGGCTTCTAATATAATTATGTAAACTAAGTTGGTAACTAAAAAATGCAATTTTCAAAAAATGACATGCATTTTTAGAGGTATTGACGTTTGTAAAAAGCATGTATGACATGACTGTATATGTGGATAACTATGTGGAAATGGTGGATCATTTTTTTGAAAACATCGAAAATATGACAAATATTCCAGATTTTATGTCAAAAATTTTTTCTGCATAAAAAATTGCAAATATCAAATATAGAACTGAAGCGGTCAATAAGATTATGTAAATATGCAGTGAGAAGATCTGTTTCCTTACTTGCAATTCAAAGGAAAACATGGTACTTTAAAGTTACAAATTTGTACAGCAATCATTCGGTGTGACATAGCCTTGAATGTCCGTGCTCTAATGGCGGCATGACCGGAGGTTTGGGAGGAACATATGAAAGTACTGATTCTGTCCACAGGTACGGGGGAAGGGCATAACTCAGCCGGCAAGGCTGTTCTGGAACAGTTTCAAAAAAGAGGAATTTCCTGTGAAATGAAGGATGCGCTGGATTTTGCTTCGCAGAAGGCAGCAAGCTATGGCAAGAGGATATATGTGTGGAGCACAGTGAAGGCTACGGGGGTGTTTAAGGGCGCATATAAGGCCGGACGGGCGATCACCTCTGCCAGGCGGAAATCCCCGGTATATTTTGCCAATGCTCTCTACGCAGAAAAGCTGTATCATTATATTGTTGACAATGGATATGACACGGTTGTTATGCCTCATCTTTTCCCGGCAGAAGCGATAACTTATATGCTGCGAAAGCATGAGTGTCGTTTGGATATTCGTACTTATTTTGTGGGCACGGACTATACCTGTATTCCCTTTACAGAGGAGACGGAGGCAGATTATTATTTTATTGCCCACGAGGAACTGGTGGAGGAATATGTGCGGAAGGGGATTGCAAGGGAGAAGCTGATCCCTACGGGGATTCCGGTATCGGATCGCTTTCGTTTTCTTCCTGCCAGGGAGGAGGCCAGACGGTCTCTTAGCGTAAATACGGAGGGGCATTGTATCCTAATCATGACAGGCAGTATGGGCTATGGAAAAATCGAGAATCTGGTGCAGGCGCTGGTACAGCGTATGGGTGTCCGGGATCATGTATATATTATGGGTGGGTCGAACGAGAAGCTGAAAGCCAGATTGCGGGAGACGTACAGGGAGGATCTGCGGATACAGATACTGGACTATACGGATCGGACGGCGGAATATCTGGCGGCGGCAGATCTGCTGTTTACCAAGCCGGGGGGACTTACTTCTACAGAAGCTGCTGTGGCAGGGATCCCTTTGGCGCATACCAGGCCCATACCGGGCTGTGAGGACTGTAATCAGGCCTTTTATAACGGGCACGGCATTTCCATCAGTGCCACAACGGAGGAGCAGTTGGTGGAACAGGCGCTGGAATTGCTGAAACAGCCTGAAGAATGCAGACAGATGATCGAGAGGCAGCATCAGGTCATAAACGGAAATGCCGCAGAAGATATCTGTGAATTTATTATCGGACGGGATGCACAAATGCAGTGACGGACAGACGATGAGGATGACTCTTTCATGGAATGCGGAAAAGAGGTATATTATGCTGGGGCAGCAGATTTTAATGATAATTGTGGGAATTTTATGCGGCAGTCTTCTGTTTAGCCGGTACTTTCCCAGAATACTGAAAAAAGTGGATATTGTGGCGATCAGTGATGACCATAACCCCGGCACAGCCAATGCCATGCAGCATGCAGGGATTCTCGTAGGGATTCTGTGCCTGTTGGGAGATCTTTTTAAGGGGGTAATTCCTGTGCATATGGCGATGCGGCAGGGATTGGAAAGCGGCTGTCTGTTCTTTCTTGTGATGGCGGCCCCGGTTCTGGGCCATGCGTTTTCTCTTTTTCACAGAGGTAAGGGCGGAAAAGCCATTGCGGTGTCCTTTGGGGTACTTATCGGGCTGATGCCCATGCATACGGAGCCGGTGTTTGCCCTTTGCAGCATCTACCTGTTTTTCTCCCTGGTGGTTCGGCTTAAGCCCCACACCCGGAGAACCCGGATCACTTTCATCCTGTTGGCGCTGAGTTCTCTTTATATGGTATATGTTCACTGGATTCCCGGGCAGATCTGCGGAGGTATGCTGCTGATCTCCGGCGTTGTGGTGTATAAGAACAGTCTGCACCAGCAGGCGCTGGAGGAGCAGGCAAAGGGCCGGGCGAGGGAGGTTGCCGCTTCTGCCTATATGAAATAAGTAGGAAAAAAGGATTGACAAAATATATTATATGCCGTATAGTATGTTTACAGATAATATTATACGGCATATAATATTGTATAAAAATATAGTAAGGAAAGGGAAAATCATGGTATTTAACACAGGTGCTGCGCTGCTGGATGCCATTGTGCTGGCAGTGGTATCCAAGGAGCCAGAGGGAACATATGGGTATAAGATCACCCAGGATGTACGGCAGGTGATCGATCTGTCGGAGTCTACGCTGTATCCGGTGCTGCGCCGCCTCCAGAAGGATGACTGTCTGGAGGTCTATGACAGGGAATGCGCAGGCCGTAACAGGCGTTATTATAAGGTAACCAGCAGAGGATGGGCGCAGCTGAGACTGTATGAAAGTGAATGGCGCAGTTATTCGGAGAAAGTTACCTCACTGTTTGAAGGGAAGATGAACTGATGAGGGAGATAGGCAGGATCGCAGGCCGGATTTGCGATATGCAGATAGATGTAGATAGGGAAATGAGAGGAGGCCTGGCATGCCAGGGAGGGAAGGAAGCGTATGAACCATATGAATAAAGCAGAATTTATGAGGCAGCTGGAAAGTCTGCTGCAGAATATATCCGAGCAGGAGCGGCAGGAGGCCCTGCAGTACTATGACGACTATTTCAATGATGCGGGGCCGGAGAATGAACAGTCCGTAATTGAGGCGCTGGGCAATCCCGCCCGTGTGGCGGAGAATATCCGGCGGGATCTGTACGGTGCGGGATATGGAGACGGCGATGAAGCACGAAAAGCGGTTACCGGCAGGGAACTGGCAGAGTATGATGAAGCGGCAAAGGATTCCTGCAGCCAGGAGCAGTCGCAGCCCGGGGGCGGCACATGGCAGAGCGGCGGAGCGTCCTCCGGAACCGGAGAGAGCGGATCGTCAGGGCAGAGCGGGAAAAAGAAGCTGTCCGGCGGTATGATCGCACTGATCGTGATCCTGTGCATCTGTGCAGCGCCGGTGGTATTTGGCCTGATCGGCGGTGCCGTTGGCCTGATAGTCGGCGTACTGGGAGTGGTAGTCGGGGTTCTGGCCGGTTGGTTTGCCCTGATTTTCGGATTTGGTGCGGCTGCAGTGGTGTGCATGGTCATAGGTGTGGTTCTTATGATTCTCGGCGCCATTGGGATGGGGCTTCATCCGCTGGCAGGAGTCGGTATTATGGGAGGCGGTCTGATCACAATAGGGATCGGAATCCTGTTTATGATGCTGACTGTGGCCATGGCGGGCTGGATTACGCCGGCAATCTTCCGGGGGATTGGACATCTGTTTTCCCGGAAAAAGAAAACGGCTTAAGCAGCGCAGGGACTTAAATCATAGAGAGAGGCTGGAAGATGATGAAAAAATTTATGAAAGTATGTTTTATCCTGGCGATGGTGCTGATTATTGTTGGATGCGTGTGTTATATGGCGGGCAGGAACAACGAGGGCAGAGAACGGATGGATGAGGTGCTGAGCCAGATCAGCGGCGGCCGGCTCCATCTGGATCTGGAAAACAGTTGGGGAATATTCAGTTCCGATGATATCTACGATATTAACGATGCTTCCGTATTCAGGGATGACTACGAGATCTGGCAGGGAGATGCGGAGAAGCAGAGAATCTGTCAGGGCGGTTTTTATGAACTGGATCTGGAGATCGGCGGCAGTATGGTGGAGATTGCCAAGTCCGACGATGCATATGTATATATCGAGGCGGAAAATGCGGGAAAGCTGCAGGCATATCTGGAGGACGGCGTTTTGTTTGTAAAGGCAGTGCGTCCCTCAAGTCTGTTTGATGAGATCAAAAACAGCAGCATTACGCTGTATCTGCCCGAAGATTGCCAGCTGATGCAGATGGAGGTATCTCTGGGGGCCGGACAACTGAGAATGAAGGAGCTTAAGGTGGAAGAAATCGATGCAGAGATCGGCGCCGGACAGCTGCTATTGGAGAATATGGAACCTTATGCCATGGAACTGTCCCTGGGAGCTGGGGAAATGATAGCGGAGAATGTGTCGCTGGGCACATTGAGCGCCGAGATTGGCGCAGGCAACATGGAGTTTTCCGGCGCTATCCGTGAGAATGCCGAGATCGAATGCTCCATGGGCAATGTCAGTATGAAGCTGGCAGGGAAAGAGACGGATTTTAATTATGATCTGAGCTGCGTGGCAGGCAATATGGAAATCGGCGGGGATAAATACTCCGGCGCAGCCATGGAACGGGAAATCGGCAATGGTGCTTCTAAATATATTGAGGTAGACTGTTCCATGGGAAATGTGGAGATAACGTTTGAAGAAGAGTAGACGGAGGAGTCTAACGGGGAGACGGAGGCATCAGCCGGTACAGGTTGGGTTCCAGCAGTACTCCCTCACGCAGGAGGATTCCTGCTGCTTCACTGTCTGCAATGCAGGCGGAGATAAATGCTGTGGCTTGCTTAGCAGCTGTTTCCAGGCTGTGTCCCAGAACCATATGGGAGGCCAGAATAGAAGCAAAAATATCACCGGTGCCGGGGCGGGACGCTCCGGCGCTTTCATATTTCATAACGGCAACGCCGCCCTGCTCCCAGAGAAAATTGCAGAAATATTCCTCCGGCTTTACTCCGGTAATCACAATCTGCTTTCGGGCGCAAGGATCCAGCTTCCGGCACAGCTCTGTCAGGGCAGGGATACTCCAGCCATTTTCCTGATAGGGAGTATCAGTCAGCAGACAGGCTTCTGTCAGATTAGGTGTCAGGATATCGGCTAAGGCCGCCAGCTCCTTCATAGCGGCAATATGGGCAGGCGTTACTGAGGAATAGGGGCTGCCGTGATCCGCCATCACCGGATCTACCAGGACACGGGCATGGGGAGCCAGAAGCCTGTTCCCGGAAAGCAAAGCGGCCGGGGAGTTTTTCTCCCCGGTATATTTTTTGTCCAGTATTTCTGTCAATAATGCAGCCTGTCCGGCATCTGCCAGATAGCCGATATACATTCCATCAAACTGCGTATCCAGTCTTTCCCAGACAGCTAAATACTCTGCCATCTGCTCCGTCAAATCGGTTTTATACACTGCCGGATAGGCCAGATGGCTGGAGAGTACACTGCTGGGCAGGGGACAGGGCTGAACGCCCAGTACGCTGACTACCGGCAGCGCCGCTGTAAGGGATATATGCCCCAGGCCTGCTAAAGAGCTGATC
>CALWLO010000071.1 GCA_944381545.1 uncultured Acetatifactor sp.
TGATGACCTGGGAGCGGAACACGATGGCGTCCTTAACCTTTGCATTGCGCAGATCCAGATAACGGTATTTCAGGCGTACCTCTTCTCTGGTTTCCTTAGATGTCATCACTTCAAAGGGTAACTGCTGGTACACCTTTCCCAGCACATCCACGCTCTGGGCTTCCAGCTCGATAGTACCGGTGGGGATGCGGGGATTATAGGTTTCCTCGTCACGCTTCTCCACAGGGCCCATGACAGAGACACACATCTCCCGGCTCAGCCCCTTTAACAGCTCCGTATTGCGCATTACCACCTGCAGTACGCCGTACATATCCCGCAGATCCACAAAGGATACGCCCCCGTGATCCCGGATATTTTCCACCCATCCGGCTACCCGGATGGTTTGGCCGATCAGCGTCTCACTGATTTGACCGATGTTCATGTCTCTGTATGCATTTTTCTGTGTCATACCTACCTCACATTCTGCCGCAAGCTTCCCGTTTCAGGAGGATTCTTAAGCTTCGGCCACTATAAACTGTGTTTCGTATTCCAGAATGCAAAACGTCCCGGAATACAATCGCTGTATTCCGGGACGGATATGTCGATATCCGCGGTACCACCCGCATTGACAGAAACCATCTTATATGTCTCTGCCCTCTCATACATTTAACGCATGCCACGTGCTGTCCTACTTACATGCCCCGCAGAAGCCGATGTGCTGCTTCTGCGGTCAGGTTCAGACCGCCTGCTCCGGAGTGTTGCCTGTGAGTCAGATTCCGCTGGCTGCGCTCTCAGTCGGTGGCGCCATGGGGATTTGCCCCAATTTATAGCCTTCCTGTCGCTTCCCCTGACAAGGGTCTCCTTCAACGCATTTTCAATATTACCTTTATTATATTCCCTTTGGCAAATCATAATTCCTTCGGAAATATAAAAACAGAACACAAACAAGCACAGCCCCTAGCCTCGCCCTTGAGTGTTCTGCTTTTATAGTTTAGACCAGGGAGGCATTTTTGTCAAGATTTTTTTAATGCATTCTGGAGAAATACTCCAGCAGGATCTCCTTGATATGATTATATCGCCTGGCATAGGCGTTCTCCACCCGGATAATCTGCAAATGATGAGCTTGACAGATCTCATTCTTCTTCCGGTCTCTCTGGCGAACGATCTCATCCGCATAGTGCTCCTTGCCGTCCAGCTCGATGGCCAGCATCGGCAGTTCCTGTTCACCCTGCCTCTCATAGACCACAAAGTCAAATCTGCCGTTATAGAACAGATCATTGCAGGTGTCATTGTCCTGAAAGACCTGAGCGATAGGCACCTCCTTATGTACTGCATATTTACTCTGGCTAAGCCAGATATTGCCCAGTGCATGATTCAGGCTCTGTAAAAACGCTTCCTCGGTAACCGTGCTGAAAGGCTTTACCCCAAGAGCGCGGGAATTAGCCTTTTTCGGCGTCACCACGCTCTCGCCGTTGCTGCTGACATACTCCACCAGTTCATAAAGATCGTCGCTGCTTTCTTGCTGGTGCAGGCGATTTATGTTCTTCCGGCTTCCCAACACAATCAGTTTATCCTTGGCTCGGGAGGTGGCCACGTTGATCAGCTCCTTATTATTTTTCAGCCACTCATAGGTACCGGTCTGGGTCTGATCCGTGATCGCTGTGGAAAATAGGATTATCTCCTTTTCATCTCCTTGAAAGGCATGTACGGTGCCGCAGCTCACATTGGTAACTCCAGCCGCCTGCAGCTCCTGTTCGATGAGCAGCTTCTGATTGACAAAGGGCGTAATTACCCCGATGGTACGCTCCCTGTTTTTTACCGCATAATCCGCTATGGCCCTGGCCTCTGCCTGAGCCGTATTCTTCACATTGGTATAGGTATCCTGCATATCCAAAAACTGCAGGGGTACAGATTCCTGACTGGCAGAACAGATCTGCAGCCGGGAATTGTAGTACTTTTTATTGTTAAATTCTATGATGCGCTTGTGACATCTGTAATGCTTATGCAGCAGGATCTCATCGCTGACGGCGTCACAGGCCAGATAGGTCTTATAAATAGAATTTTTGCGATAATCATATTCCTCCGATACACAGTAACGCCTTTTCAGCTTTTCATTGACCAGTTCATCCAGCAGAATCACCGGACTGAGCTGCTGGGGATCTCCCACCAGCATCAGGCTGCTGCCCCGCAGGATGGGCACCAGAGAAATAGCCATATTACACTGACTGGCCTCATCCATAATCACCATGTCAAAAAGCGGCCCCGGCTCTCCCAGACGGTGGGCCGAGATACAGGTCGTCGCAATAATGGGAAATATCTTCTGCAGCCGGAGTATATTTCTCTTTTCCCCCAGATACTGGGAAAAGGCATCTGCCGCCTTGTCCTCATCCGTTTCATACAGAATCTCTCTCAGCTTCCCGAATTCTTTCCCCTCCAAACGCTTTATATAACTGGCTCCTGTATAAAACAGATATTTTTTCAGCTCACCCACATCATCATCCACCAGCGCCACCGCCTGCTCCTCAGACACATTTCCCAGAGTCTCCAGCCGTCTTTTGATCTGTCCCATCTGTCTGCCGCTTAGGTCTGTCTGAAAGGGGATCATCTCCACGGAAAGCCCATGGGTATCCTGGTAATCCAGCATGCGTTCTATGGTCTCCTTCCGCTCCCGGTAATCCAACATTTCATCATATTGTTTCAGCAGCTCTGATAGCTTCCTTGCCCGTTGCTTCCGATCATCCTTATTACGATCCAATGTCCTTTCAAATATCTGAATATCCCGGGTGTTCTCATACATCTCCCGGATATAGGAGATTGCCTCCTTTACCTTATCCCGGTTTCCCAGACGCAGTATCGGAAAAGGGATCCTCTGCCCTCTGTACTGCAGATTCATCAGTTTATCACAGACGCTGTTAATGGGATGGTTATTATAAGAGGAAAAGAGTACGGTCTTTTCATTAAAAAAAGCAGTCACAAGAGTGTTGATGATCGTACCCGTTTTGCCGGTTCCCGGCGGCCCTTGGATATAAGCTACCGGATATTTCATGGCATTGTTGATGGCCAGCAGCTGATCCATATTGATACGCTGGTCGATGAGTGCGATGGGGCTGGCATGTCTGGATCTGGGACGCTCCAGAAGATCTCCGAAAAAAGCCTTAATCGGCACCGGTACACTCCCCTCCTGATAAAGCTTCATAATGGCTTTATACTCTTTGTGAAGATCCAGTGCAATATCCATCCCCAATCCCAGGATATAGGGCATGTCATCCACCAGGCCATATTGTTTACGGGTATGTCTGATGATACAGTCCTTGATCTTTTCCTGGTTTTTCTCAAAATCCTTTAAGAGCTCATAATCCTCCGCATCCAGGTATTTGCGGATATTCTGGGTCGTTCCGTCGATCCCGAACTCCGTACAGACCGTGATCTCCCCGTCAGGACGCAGCGCTTTCTTTTGAATATCCAGATTCAAGCTGCGGTATGCCAGCACATACAGGCCTCTGGGGGTATTTAGGCTTAATACGTTCACAGCCAGCCGCTGCAGGCGCAGGGAACCATCCGGACGTTGCGGCTGCTGAGTCTTATATTGAAACTTTTTGACAATCATTCGAAACTGTTCTTCACTGAGCTGATAAGTCTCTCCCACCAGCTTTTCCCGATCAAAATAACGAACCAGTTCAAAATCCGTAATATAAGGGGTTGTGTCCATACGATTACACATCTCCAGATAATTCAGGATCTTCAGGTTGGCTGTATTGTCAAATACTGTTTTGTATTTATGAGGATTCAGATAAATATCCTGCACCAACCTTTCATTAACAGGGCAATAAGACCCCTCTACCACCGCAGAAGACAGGATGGAGTCAATCATAATCTTCTGGAAATAATCCACCGTATACTGCCCCAAATGCAGGCCATCCACCGCCAGAGTCCTCCTGCGCACATCCAGATCCCGGATGCCGATCCAATACCGGGTTACTTTGCCCTCTTTGTTCTGATACTCAATACTGAGCCATTTTCCTTCATGAATGGCCCGAAAAATATCTCTGTAGACTGCATTCATCTGCTGCCCGTCCCCTTATCCCATATAATTGTATATTCGCACTCTACTGCTAATCCACCACCTCAATGCTTTCAATTACCGGCTGGTACTGCGCCTCAACTGTGCCGTTGCGATCCGTGACTACGGCGTTCTCACAGATGCTGTCCACAATCTCCATGCCGCTGGTCACATAGCCGAAACAGGCGTACTGTCCGTCTAAGGCCGTGCCGTCCCGATGCATAATGAAAAACTGTGAGCTGGCGGAATCCGGGTCATCGGTTCTGGCCATGGAGATGGCTCCCCGGGTATGAGACAGGGTATTGTTCACACCGTTGCCGGTGAATTCACCCTTAATCTCCTCGTCCGAGCCGCCGGTGCCGTTACCGTTGGGATCACCGCCCTGCATCATGAAGCCCTCGATAATGCGGTGAAAGGTCAAACCATCGTAAAAGCCTTCATTGGCCAGCTTCACAAAGTTGGTCACTGTAATGGGGGCTTGGTCAGCGTCAAGCTCTGCCTCGATGGTGCCATAGTCCTGAATATTGATTTTGATATGGTGCAGGCCGGTCAGCAGCTGCGTTTCTTCGCCGGTCTGGGACTCTTCCCGGCTGTCGGCAGTTGTGTTATCCCGATATTGCCCGCCGGGCGCATTCTCCGTTTCCTGTCCCCTGCTGCCGCAGCCTGCCAGCACCGCTGCCATGGTCAGACAGATTGCTAATACACTGCATAATTTCTTTGTTCTTTTTCTCATATTACTTATGATTCCTTTCCTTATCTTTTCATTTGCTCCTCAAACGGATAGACTACGCCCCACTCCCGGCGCAGACAATCCATCTGCTCCATGATCTCAATCGTCTGGCTGTGGGGCATTTCTTCGCACTCCAGCGCTTCAGATTCCATGGCTCTGATACATGCCAGTACCTCATACTCATACCCGTTGATCTGCGGCGGGATCTCCGGCTCCTGCAACAGTCTTCCCGCTCCGTCATACACACGGATGGCGGAGAAATTGTTCAAGGTATCCACCTCAATCCTTCCTGCCGCTGCCTGAATCACTCCCCGGTTGACAGGGCCGGACACCATGGAGGTACGCAGATGAGCCTTTTTGCCGTCTTTATAAGTATAATAGATATCATCGGAAGCATCTACACCTGTTTCCAGCTTTTCACAGCAAGAAGTAACCTCCGCAATATCGTCCCCGAAATACATGGAGGCAAAGGTCAGACAGTACATTCCCAGATCCAGCAGCGCTCCTCCCGCCAAGGCAGGATCATACATCCGCTGTATATGCTTAAGCGGCACTGAAAATTCCGCCTCCAGAGAGAGCGGCTCACCGATCACCCCTTCTGACAGCAGCCGGGCTACCAGCTCTCTGGCCGGGATATATCGGGTCCAGATTGCTTCTGTTAAAAAGACCTTTCTCTCCTCTGCCAGCCGAATCAGCCGCCGGGCCTGATCCGCATTGGCCGTAAAAGCCTTCTCCACCAGTACCGCCTTACCATGCTCCACGCACAGCTTAGCATGGTCATAATGCATGGCATGAGGCGTAGCCACATAGACCAGATCCACTTTCGGATCCTTCGCCAGCTCCTCATAGGAACCATATGCTTTCTGAAAGTGCCACTCTCCTGCAAAGTCTTCCGCCTTTTCCAAGCTTCGGGAAGCCACTGCATAGGCACATACCTGCTCCTTTAATCCGCTGATGGCTATCGCCATCTGCCGGGCGATATTGCCTGCGCCCAAAATCGCCATATTGATTTGTTTCATCTTCCGATCTCCTCCCTGCAGCCGCTCTTTTCCTGCCGCCTTCCTTATCCCCTTATTTTCTCCAATTTTCCCAGCACCGTCTCTACACAGTCCTCCACAAAGCCATCGGCCTGGCCCTCCGTCAGATAGGTGTACTCCCGCTCTATATCATCCCTGCCCGCCCGGTAAAAGCCGGTAATATACTCCCGCCGGTTCTCAAAAGCATCCTCGGCAAAGATATCCATATAACGGTTTGCAAAACCCGCAGCGCTCTCATAAATCTGAAAGGCACGAAAATCCGGATGCTTCAATAGAAACGTTATCCTACCACTTTATAGATATCCTGCTGCATCTTTTCTTCAAAATAAGCTTTCAGTTCCAGGTTTTTGTCCCACTTATCCTGAGGATATGCACCGTAGCGCCGCTTGACATCCGCCATACGCTCTTCCATATCCATTATGGTGGTTCCCGCCAGGCTATCGCAGACCTGGATCAGTCTGTCATAATCATCATACGCCAGCTCGTCCAGCCGCTGCCGCAGCTCCTCCTGCTGCTCCTTGGTAATATCCCATTTCCCAACATAATCCTCCAGACGCTGAATACTGAAGGAATGGCTCAGACAGATCCTGGCTACTTCATCATAGCCCAGCTGCATCATATAATGATATCCATCATAAATATGACCCATGTGTTTTACTCCAAACTTACGGCCAATATCATGAAGCAGGCCCAGTACATAGGCTTTTTCCGGATCCATGTCTCCGCAGGCCCTGGCAATCCGCTCTGCGCACATGGCCGTCACTCTGCTGTGTTCTCCCCATGCTCCGGGGTTACAGGCCTCTCCATCCCTGAGTAATTCTTCTGCTTCTTCTCTTGTCGGTCTCATTCTGCATCCTCCTGCTTTTTTCCGGTGCCTGGGTTGGCGTTTTCAATGTGCCAAGCGACACTGGCATGGTCACTGTGTTTTGCAATCACCTAGCTATAGTATAGAGGGTGGCATTACACCTCTGTCAAGTCCTTTTTTATTATTGTATCATGATATTGATGGCCATCCGGCCGTTTCCTGCCCGGAATAAGATCTTTTTATCATCATTGCTCCGCACATGATCTGCTTTGGAATTGGCATGACGTTTCTGTAATTTATTGGATTAACAGGAACTACTAAAACTGATTTTCCGTCCGCCACATACGGATCTGTTCCACAACTCCCGAAAGATTCGTATACCAGATATAGTGGCTGCCCTGCAGAATACACAACCTATGTTTGTCGGATTTCAGATTCACCTGATTGCAGTGCCCCTCCTCCCATCCGGGAACATTGATTGCATTATCGGCTGACATCATCACCAATACAGGAAATGTATCAGGAAATGTTTTCTCCTTGACTGCCAGCAGGGTCTGATCCATTTGACTGACTTCACTCCTGATACTTTCATTTGCGCTGAGGGAAACTGCATGGATATATTCCTCCAGATCCTCTTCGGAATAGGTATATCCCTGGATCTGAGGCAGTTCTGCCCCATATTCTGCCGGGTTCTGGGTAATGGCAAGCCGGAAATCAGAAACAGAATCAAAGGAATCCCTGACCGCATTGAATTCTTCTATTCCGTTCAGCATATATTCCTTCTCCATGGCAAAAGCCTCTGCCAGCTCGTCCTCATAGACGGTATTATCAATGCCAATAAATCCCTTTACCTTATCCGGATTGTCAAGAACATAGTTCAGGCCATATACTCCCGAGATGGAATGTACCAGAAGGATGCATTCACCAACTCCAAGCGCCTCCAGCGCCTCATTCAAATCGTTATTTATGTTGGCAACACTTCGCTCCGTTGATGCCGTCTCACTTAATCCATAGCCCAGAGGTTCCACTACAATAACATTAAAGCTCTCATCCAATTCCTGCGCCAGCGGTTTAAAATATATATTCGGTGAAGGAACACCCAATGCCGGTAGCATCACCAAAGTGGATTTACTGCTGTCGGAAAAGAAAACCTCTTCCTGCTTCCGGGAAATATCTCCATATAGAACGACACGCATCTGTCGCCCTTCCACAGTGACATACTTTTCATAACCATTCTCATTACTCATACTTCCCTGGGTGCACGCAGACATACTGGCCAATATCAGCATGGAAGCTGTAAGCGCCGTTATTACCCGCTTGAAAATTTTTTTCAGATTATGCTTCATAAACTTCCTCCTCTTTATTTATATATACTAATCCAATAAATTTCGTCTTATTCGGCCTGTTTATAATAAATAATTATTTTTTATTATACTGCATTCTCGAAATAATGGCAACCCCATAAAATTGCCGTACACAATTATTTATTGTAATTACCTGTGGGGTATGATAGAATCAGAATTGTTTTATAAGACGGTCAGTAAGACCTGTGATATAAACGAAAGGAAAAATAGTATGCCTAAGCAGAAAGAAATCAAGACCAATGCCATGCGGATCCTGGAATCTCTGAAGATTCCCTTTACCCAGTATACCTATGAATGTGAGGAATTCGTGGATGCCCTGAAGATAGCTGACCGTCTGGGGCAGCCCTATGAAAAAGTATATAAAACCCTGGTGACAAAAGGAGCAAATGACTATTTCGTATTTGTGATCCCCATTGCCCGGGAGCTGGATCTGAAAGCCGCTGCACGCTGCGTGGGAGAAAAGAGTGTGGAGATGATCCACGTAAAGGATATCCCTGCTGTCACTGGCTATATCCGGGGCGGCTGCACCGCCATTGGCATGAAAAAGCAGTATATCACCCGAATCGATATCTCTGCCCAAAGTCTGCCTGCTATAATTGTCAGCGGCGGCCGCATCGGTTCCCAGATTGAGCTTGCCCCCGGGGATCTGCTCTCTGCAGCCAGGGCCGAATATGCGGACCTTATCCAGCATCATTAGCCTTACCGCCGGTCAGAATTCCTCCCGCTCCCCTGCAAATCCGGAATCTTTACAAAAATCATGGTACAGATTCAAAATCTCCATCTCCGTCATTACACTATCACAGAAGATCAATCCGGACACATATCCATGGAAAGACTGCTGAAACGGATCTCCGCCCAGCAGGATCTGTCTGCAGGCCGGGAGCCTGGAAATCTCTTCCGTTACACTCGCCAAACGACCATTCAGATACAGCCTCCCTATACTTGAAGTGGCATCATAGGAAACACAAAGAAAGCTCCATTTATTCCGCTGAATCATCCGCACCTGAATGTCATGGTAATCATTCACAAAATCATCCTGATATACCCGATAGATGCTGAAACGATCTATGGAACAGGGAACCAGCGATGTATATCCATTGCTGTACCGTGCATAAAATACACTGGTCCATCCATTGAGTTCCAGCGGCTTGATCCACATACATATGGTATAAGAATCGCTGGCCAGCAGCTCCGGTGGCAGCTCCAGCACATTCTTTTTCACTTCACCGCCCTCAAACAGAACACCGCCCCAGTTGTCGCTGATACCTTCTGTCAGATGCACCCCCCTGCCTAACGGAACCGCAGAATAAGTACTGTCCACTGCGGCATAGTCCGTCCAGAACGGAAATTCTACCACATGCATTTCCGTACGCAGATTTGCTTTGACATAGCTCTGAAAATCCTCCAAACGCAAAGGAGATGAGAAAAAATCTCCTCCCATAGCATTACAGCCGCATTCTATCAGAAAAAGACTGTCCTCCCTGGAGGTCACGCCTTCCGCTACAATATCCATTTTCAGTTCCCGGCCCACGGCCATCAGTGTCTTCGCAATACGGCGTCCCTTATAGCTCTGCAGCGCATGCTCCAGATATTCCCCTTGGAACTTTAAGGTATCAATCGGCAGCATATCCCAGTATCTCAAACTGGCAAAATCTCCGCCAACGCCAATAATGGAGATCTTATAGCCATTTTGATGAAGCGCCCTGATATTGGGCAGCATCTCTTCTTTTCCTCTCGTAAAATCTGACTCCTCGATCTCCAGCTCAATCTCTTCGGCCTTAACCCGGTAATCATGCAGCATTTTCCCCAACCAGGACAGCAGATTACCACTTAAAAGCTGCAGCCTTGAGATGCGTACTCCCACCTTTTCCATGCTCAAATTTTTTTCTCTGGATCCCGAAATATCCTGCAGTACCTTCTCTATGACCCAGTTGCCCAATTCCTTAATAAATCCATTTTTCTCAAACAACGGCAGGAACTCCTCCTGCTCCCTGCACCGCCCATCCGCCATATTCCATACCACATAGGTCTGGGCCATATAAAGC
The DNA here is from genome assembly GCA_944381545.1 of uncultured Acetatifactor sp. Lineage (GTDB taxonomy): Bacteria > Bacillota > Clostridia > Lachnospirales > Lachnospiraceae > Acetatifactor. The sequence goes on from CALWLO010000071.1 coordinate 10,021, forward strand.
CGGGGCGTCTGCGCCATGACAATCGGCAGATAACGCACCTCGAATTCCCTGTTTTCCAAAGCCTGCTGCTGTTTTTTCTCCATTTCCAGCTCGCCGAAAACAATATCCGCAATATCACTAAATACCACATAGCGGCCCTTGCCGTTACCCTTGGCATGATACATTGCCATATCGCTCTTGAGCAGGGTCTCCTCCAGATTTTTCCCAACTTTCTCATCATATAATATGCCGATACTCACGGATATATTGGTCAGGATATGTTCCGCACCCTCTTTGCTCTCCACGCGATCAATAATCCTTTGGGCAATTTCACACAGCTCTTCCCGGCTGATTTCTTCCTGGAAAATCAGTACAAATTCATCACCGCCCATCCTGACAGAATGAGCGTTCGGGGCACATTGCCGGAGAATACCGGCAACGGTTGCCAGAAGCGCATCCCCTTCATTATGTCCATAGATATCATTTACCGATTTAAAATTATCCAGATCCAGGAACATAAAATGAACCCTGCTGCCAGGTTCCAGGCTCTGATAATAGGCATACATCGCCTGACGGTTCCACAGTCCTGTCAGATAGTCCTGCTCATAATCCATTCCTGTTTCCTCCTTTTGGTGGGACTTTTTTCCTAAAAGGTATTTTAATCAGTATAACACACTTCTCCTGAAAAAAGAATAGAAAAAGAGCAAAATGAAAATAACCGTTATAATGCCTTAATACGCTCAATCGCTTCCACGGTATTCTCATAGCTGCCAAATGCCGTCAAGCGGAAATAAGTCTCACCGCTGGGGCCAAAACCGGAACCGGGCGTTCCTACTACATTGGCCTTTTCCAGCAAATAATCAAAGAATTCCCAGCTGGTCATTCCATTAGGGGCCTTCAGCCAGATATATGGTGCATTCACACCCCCGGATACGGTATAGCCGGCATCCTTCAGTCCCTGATAGATATAGGCTGCATTCTTCATATAGTATGCCACCTGCTGCTTCAGCTGTGCTTTTCCCTCTTCACTGTACACTGCTTCACCGGCTCTCTGCACAATATAGGGAGCGCCGTTATATTTCGTACCGTGACGTCTTGCCCACAGACTGTGCAGCGATACATCTCCGGCTTTCAGTTCCCTGGGAATTACGGTAAATCCCAGACGCACACCCGTAAATCCCGCATTCTTTGAAAAAGAACGCAGTTCGATGGCACAGGTTCTGGCGCCCTCGCACTCATAGATGGAATGGGGCACGTCCGCCTCTGAGATATATGCCTCGTAAGCAGCATCGTAGATAATCACCGCCCCTACCTTATTGGCATAGTCCACCCAGTCCTGCAGCTGGGCCTTGGTGATCGCAGAGCCCGTTGGATTGTTGGGAAAGCACAGATAGATAATATCCGGGGTCTCCCTGGGCAGATCAGGAGCAAAATGATTCTCTGCCGTACAGGGCATATAGATCACATCGCTCCAGGTCTCCTTAACAGAATCGTATGTGCCTGTCCGTCCGGCCATCACATTCGTATCCACATATACCGGATATACGGGATCACACACCGCAATCTTATTGTCCAGGCTAAAGATCTCCTGAATATTGCCGGAGTCACATTTTGCCCCGTCGGAAATAAAGATTTCATCCGCACTGATCTCGCAGCCCCTTGCCTTATAGTCATTATCGGCTATGGCGTTTCTCAGGAAATCATAGCCCAGATCCGGCGCATACCCCCGAAAGGTGGCCGCATTTCCCATCTCCTCCACTGCGCTGTGTAGTGCGCTGATAATCGCCGGCGCCAGGGGCTGTGTCACATCCCCGATGCCCAGCCGGATGACTTTTTTATCCGGATGGGCGGCCTCATAAGCATTTACCTTT
>CALWLO010000072.1 GCA_944381545.1 uncultured Acetatifactor sp.
GGTAGAAAGGGGCCTGCTTATATCTCTCCCTGTGCGTCCCTGTCAGGAGATATTACGCTGGCTGCAGATACCAGCGTCTGGCATCATGCCACCCTGCGGGCAGACTGCGGCCCCATCCGCATCGGCTGCGGCAGCAATATTCAGGATAATGCCGTGCTGCATATGGATCCCGGCGGCGAGGTGGAGCTGGGCAAATATGTGACGGTGGGCCACAGTGCGGTGATTCACGGCTGCCGGGTGGGAGACAATACGCTGATCGGCATGGGAGCGATCATCATGAACCATGCCCAAATCGGTAAAAACTGTATTATCGGTGCGGGCGCTCTGGTGACCCAGGGTATGGAGATTCCCGACAACAGTCTGGTAATCGGCAGTCCTGCCCGAATTAAACGGGCAGTGACGCAGCAGGAGCTGGAAAAAAGCCTTGAAAATGCTTTGCATTATGTGGAAGAAGCCAGAAGAGCCAGGGGATAAAGAGGGCTATTTTTCATAGAAAAGCACCCCTAATGTGCCGGGACCGCAGTGGCTGGAAATCACACCTCCGGCGCAGGTCTCGGTAATATTTTCAAAAAGATGCAGATTCTCCAGATATTCATATACCTGATTCACTGTTTCCTGAGGGGCCATGGAATGGGTAATAAACACCTGTGCGGGATCCGCATTCTGCAACTGGGGCAGCAGGTCATTGACATATTTCAAGATCACCTTGTCCTGGGAGCCCCGATATTTGCGGGCCACACTCATTTTACCGTTTTCCACCACGATCTCCGGTTTCAGCTTTAAGCGGTTCCCCAGCAGGGCGGTGACCGGATTGCAGCGGCCGCCTCTGGCGAGATAGGTCAGCGTATCCACCACAAAGCTGGTGCGGACCTTATCCCGGCGGGCATTGACCAGTTCAGCGATCTTGGCAGCAGATCTGCCGTCTGCGGCAAGCTGGGTCGCATAAAGCACCTGCAGGCCGATGCCGGTGGAGAGATTCATGGAGTTGATCACCTGTACATGCTCCCCATAGTCCATATCTTCGGCTACCAGGCGGGCCACGTTACAGGTGGTGCTCATATCCTCGGAGATTCCCAAAAAGACAATGTCCTGTCCCTGTCTCTTGCAGTCTTCAAACAGCGCTCTGGTGCGGTCATAGGTTACTGCAGAGGTCTTGGGCGTAGTCTTGTTGGCATCCGCCCATCTGAAAATATCTTCCGGAGTAGTATCCTCCAGATCATAGTAGCTTTCTCCGTCCATGATGATGCATAACGGATCAATGGCGATATTGTACTGGCTGAGCAGCTGCGGTGACAGGTCGCAGGTGCTGTCTGCAATGATTTTTACCTGATTCATAATTTTCCTTTCCTTGCCGCCGGGCTATGCCCCTAACCGGCATTCATAAGTGTTGGTATGGATGGGCATTCGGCCGTTTCCTGTTTAGAATAAGATCATTGTAACATATCCGGTGGATAAAAAACAGCAAGGTTTCACAGAATTTTCACAAAATCATCACTTTTCCATGACATTTTTCCAATAAGCTAGGTCATAAAGATTGTGCGGATCCGGCAGCTGCCGGAAACTGCGCTATTCATACAGCCACAAAAAGTGGCGGAAAGAGGTAGAAACATGATTGAAGTGACCAATCTGACCAAGCGGTATGGGGATCATAAGGCTGTGGATCACCTGTCCTTCAAGGTAGAAAAAGGGCAGATCTATGGTTTCCTTGGTCCCAATGGCGCCGGCAAATCCACTACGATGAATATCATTACCGGTTATCTGGCAGCCAGTGAGGGCAGCGTGACCATTGACGGTTATGATGTGCAGCAGGAGCCGGAGGAGGCGAAAAAACGAATCGGCTATCTGCCGGAACTGCCGCCCTTGTATATGGATATGACGGTGGAGGAATATCTGCGGTTTGCAGCAGAACTGAAAAAGGTGCCTAAGGCAGAGCGGGAGGAACAGGTGGAGCAGGTCATGGACATGACCCAGATCACGGAAATGCGGAGCCGCCTGATTAAAAATCTGTCAAAGGGCTATAAGCAGAGAGTGGGTCTGGCACAGGCGCTTTTAGGATCGCCGGAGGTATTGATTCTGGATGAGCCAAGCGTCGGCCTGGATCCCAAGCAAATCATTGAGATTCGCGATCTGATCCGGGAACTGGGCAAGAGTCATACGATTATTTTAAGCTCCCATATCCTGTCAGAGGTCAGCGCAGTCTGTGATCATATCATGATTATTTCCCACGGAAAGCTGGTGGCCAGCGATTCCCCGGAAGGGCTGCAGAGGTTGATGAGCGGCTCAAATAAGCTGAAGCTGACGGTTAAGGGCAGCTATGAGGCGCTGCAGGGGGCAGTGAAGGATGTGCCGGGTATACAGGAGATGGAAGAACTGACCAGTCCGGAGGAAGGCTGCTGCTGCGTGCAGATCATGACAGATAAGCAGCAGGATATTCGGGAACAGCTCTTCTATCTGATGGCTGAGAAGCGTCTGCCCATCCTTTCCATGACACAGTCAGAGAGATCCCTGGAGGATATCTTCCTGGAGCTGACGGGGGAAGTTCCTGCACCCGTGGAAACAGTCCGCAGGGGCCGCCGGAAAAAGCAAAAAGAGCCGGCTGCAGAACAAAACAGCAACGAGGATAAGGAGGAAGCCTGAATGTTTGCCATATATAAGAAAGAGTTACGATCCTATCTGCACTCCTTTATCGGTCTTCTGTTTATAGGAGTCAGTCTGTTTTTTATTGGCCTGTACTATCTGGTGTATTGCCTGATGTACGGTTACCCCTATTTTTCCTATGTGATTAACAGCGTCATTGTCTTGTTTATGCTGACAGTTCCGGTTCTGACCATGCGGATTATGGCGGAGGAGAGACGCAGCAAAACAGATCAGCTGATTCTGACGGCACCCATAACGGTGGGGCAGATCGTCATGGGTAAATTTCTGGCGCTGGTGACCATTCTGGCAGTCCCTACAGCGATCAGCGCCATCTATCCGCTGATTCTGCTGAAGTTTGGCTCCGTTCCTTTAGGAGAGAGCTATCTGGCGGTGCTGGCATTTTTCCTGTACGGCATGGTCAGCATAGCCATCGGTATCCTGGTGTCCTCCCTGACGGAAAGCCAGGTGATTGCCGCCGTGCTGGGCTTTGTGCTGCTGTTTGTAGGGTATATGATGCCCTCTCTCTGCAGCCTGATCTCCTCTACGGGAAATTGGCTTACGAATATTCTGGGATTGTATGATCTGTATACACCCTTTGTCATGCTGCTGAACGGTACGCTGGATGTGGGCTCGGTAGTGTATTATGTATCCCTGACGGCGCTGGTGTTGTTTTTGACTGCCCAGTCCATTCAAAAGCGTCGGTACAGCGTATCCGTAAAAACCCTGAAGGCCGGCGCTTACAGCAGCGGCATGATCGTGGCGGCTCTGGCCGTTACCCTTGTGGTAAATCTGTTGGTGGAGCAGCTGCCCAGTACCTGGACTTCCCTGGATCTGACCAGCAATAAGCTGTATTCTCTGACGGATCAGACCAAGGAATTTCTGGCAGGAATAACGGAGGATGTGACCATTTATGTGCTTGTCAACGAGGAAAATGAAGATACCATGCTGGGACAGACGCTGGACCGTTATGAGGCGATGTCAGAGCATATCAGTGTACAGTATGTGGATCCCATCCAGAATCCCCGTTTTCACACCCAATATACCTCGAGCAGTGTCAGTACGAACAGCTTGATCGTGGTCAGTGATAAGCGGAGCAAGGTCATAGATGCAAATGACATATATGTCACAAGTTATGACTATTACAGCTATAGCTCCTCCGTGACGGGATATGACGGCGAGGGACAGATCACCAGTGCACTGGACTATGTGCTCAGCGATGATATCCCTTTGGTATATATGACGGAGGGACATGGGGAGCTGTCTTTAAGCTCTTCCTTTGAAAGCAGCCTGGATAAGGAAAATGTGGAATACAGCCAGCTTAATCTGATGGACTATGAAGAGGTGCCCCAGTCCGCAGCCTGTCTGGTAATCAATGCACCCAGCAGCGATCTGTCTGAGGATGATAAAAATAAGGTGATTGAATATCTGGATCAGGGCGGAAAGGTGATCCTGATCGTAGGCTATCGGGAGGTGGAGACACCGAATCTGGATGCGGTGCTGGCTTATATGAATCTGAGCATCGCAGACGGTCTGGTAGTGGAAGAGGAGCAGAGTAACTATTATCAGAGTCCCTTCTATGTGCTGCCCACGGTAGCAGCCAATACGTATACATCGGGAATATATGGCAATTACTATATTTTTGCTCCCTACAGCCAGGGTATTGTAGTACCGGAGACGGAAGATGACAGTGATATCAGCTATGATGATTTCCTGCGGACTTCCTCCAGCGCTTACTCCATGCGGAATTTTGAAAGCGCTACGGAGCTCGGCAAACAGGAGGGAGATGCAGAGGGCCCGTTTGCCCTGGGTGTGGAGGCAGTGAAAACGCTGGAGGACGGCGAGGCAACCATGGTGGTGTATTCCTGTGATCAGATGTTTACGGATTCTGCCAGTCAGATGGTAGGCGGTGTAAACCAGGTGTTGTTTACCAATACGGTGAGTCATTTTGTGGATCATGAGACCAGCGTATCCATTCCCGTTAAGGACTATGAGGTATCCACGCTGATGCTGAGCAGCAGCAATATTCTGCTGCTGGGACTGATTACTGTGGTTATCCTGCCCGTCGGCAGTCTGGTAATCGGCTTTGTGATTTGGTTTAAGAGAAGAAAGAAGTAAAAGGAAGTGGTGATTCATGAAAAAACAAGGCAGACATTTTGTCATTTTGCTTGCCGTATTGGCAGTGCTGGCGGCGGGTTATTTCTGCCTGAGGCAATACAATAACCGGCAGCAGGAAATAGAAGCGAATCAGATAGACGGGGAAGTGCTGGTGGATATTGCCGAGGAGGAGATCCTAAGCTTCAGCTATGTATACGAGGGCGAGACCTATGCCTTTGAAAAAATCGAGGTAACCGCTGAAGTAGTGGAGTCAGAAGAGAATGGGGAGGAAGCAGAAACGGCAGAGTCCCTGACGGAAACAAAATGGGTATCGGCAGAGGATCCGTCCCTGAACCTGACGCAGAGCCGTCTGGAAACCATGGCAGGGAAGCTTGCCAATGTAATTGCCCAGGATACCATTACTGATGTGACGGACTTGTCACAATATGGTTTGGAGGAGCCCGCAAATGTACTGCACTGGGAGACCGCAGAGAACAGCTATACTTATTATGTGGGCGAGTATAACTCCTTCGGCAGTGTGTATTATGTCTGCGAGCCTGATTCTGACACGGTATACACGGTGGCTTCTTCCCAGGTAAGCGGTTTCAGCTATAGTCTGGAAGATTTGATCGAAGAGGAAGAAGCGTCGGCATCGGAAGAGAGCGAAGAATCCCAAACAGCGGGAACGGAGGAGCCGGAAGCCACCGAAACATCAGCTGAATAAAAAATAGGGAATCCCCGGAGGGTATGTGTATAAAGCGCCCTGCGGGGATTTTTGAAAAAGACATATACGAATTCTGAAAGCTGTGCTATACTATATTTTATATACTGATCATTTACATACAAAAGGCGATTGATTACAGGTGCAATAATCAGGCAGTCTCTGATGCCTGTGGGGGTATAATCATGGATTTTGGAAGAAAAAAATTACGTTTGGGTGATGTGCTGGTCAACAGTAAAGCCATTACCAACACACAGCTGGTGCAGGCGCTGGATCTGCAGAAGGGCAGCGGCAAGAAGCTGGGAGAGGTGCTGGTAGAGGAAGGTATCGTAACGGAAGAGCAGATCGCTAAGGCGCTGAGTACGCAGCTGGGCATTGAACTGGTGGATCTGACCGCCATTGCCGTCAGTCAGGAGATTTTGGATCTCATTCCTGTGAATGTGCTGAAGAAAAATAAAATATTTCCGATTGAGTATGCGCCGGATAGTATGAATGTACTGCGAGTGGCCATGGCTGATCCCATGGATATGTATGCGCAGGACGATATTTCCATCATTACCAACTGTCAGGTGGAGCCTGCGGTAACCACTACCCGTAATATCATGCTGGCCATCGACAAATATTATGGACAGGATGAGGTAACAACGGCGCTGGAGGCTTATGCCAAGGAGAAAAACCTGAATGTGGAGGAAGTGGATGCCGCAGAGGATGACATCAACAGCTCCCCCATTGTTATGCTGGTGAAAGAGATGATTGACAAGGCCGTGCGTCAAAGGGCATCCGATATTCATATCGAGCCTACTGAGCGTAAGGTTCGGGTGCGCTACCGTATTGACGGTGCTCTGTATGAGAGGGCAAAATACGATATCAATGTGCTGGGTGCCATGGTTGCCCGTATCAAGATCATCGGCGGCATGGATATTTCCGAGAAGAGGAAGCCCCAGGATGGCCGTATCACCCAGGTAGTGGATCGGATGGAGTACGATATCCGCGTATCTGTACTGCCCACTGTATATGGAGAAAAAGTCGTAATGCGTCTGACCTCCAAAACCGGCCTGACCAAGGAAAAAAGCCAGCTGGGGCTGAAACCCAGGGAGATGGAGCAGTTTGATTATATCTTAAAGAATCCCCACGGGATTCTGCTGGTAACCGGGCCTACCGGAAGCGGTAAGTCCACCACCCTGTATACCGCATTAAGCGAGCTGAATAAAGAAGATGTCAATATCATTACCGTTGAGGATCCCGTGGAGGCCAATATCGACGGGATAAACCAAGTGCAGGTCAATCCCAAGGCTAACCTGACATTTGCAACGGCTCTGCGTTCCATCCTGCGTCAGGATCCGGACATTATCATGATCGGTGAGATCCGCGACGAGGAGACTGCGAGAATTGCCGTGCAAGCGTCCATCACCGGACACCTGGTGGTAAGCACGCTGCATACCAACTCCTCGGCAAGTACCATCACCCGTCTGGAGGATATGGGTATTGAGCCTTATCTGATTGCGGACTCTGTTATCGGCGTTATTGCCCAGCGTCTGGTGCGCCGTCTCTGTCCGGACTGTAAGAGGCCCAGACTGGCTACGCCGGATGAGAAGGAGCTGATGAGCTGCAATCCTCAGGAGGAGGTTACGATCTATGAGCCATGCGGCTGCAGTAAGTGTGAGAACACCGGTTACAAGGGGCGTATCGGTGTATATGAAATCATGAGGATCACTCCCAAGTTAAAGACGATCATCAGCAAACGCCAGGGCGCCGACGCAATCAAGCAGCAGGCGCTTCAGGAGGGGATGTACACGCTGCGGATGAGCGCTACGGAGTATGTGCTTGACGGCACTACCTCTTTTGACGAGATGATCAAGGTATCTTTTGACAGTTAAGCCGTGACACAGCCCGTATATTCTAAAAAAGCCCTTGACAATGCTTCGCCGCACTACTATAATAAATTCAATCGGTAAAGACGATGACGGAGACAGTACATGCATCCCAAAGGTCACAGAGAGCCGTGTAAGCTGAGAAACGGTGCGAGTAGGATATGTGGAACATCCCTCCTGAGTTGCAGCACAAAAGTGTCATAGACGACATGAGTAGATGCTGACGGGTTTCTCCCGTGACAGAGGACGCATATGTTGGTATGTCGTAAATGGATGGGATGGATTACAGCTTCTGCCGTTTACGGTAGAAGCTGTTTTTACAAAGAGAGATAATCAGCCAGGCGCCAGCACTATGCAGAGTGGATGCCTGGTTTTTTTGTACGATGAAACAAGGAAGGACTTGAGGTATGAAGGACACAATCGAGATCAGATGGCATGGCCGTGGAGGTCAGGGTGCCAAGACCGCCGCACTTCTGCTGGCGGATGTAGCGTTTAAAACAGGGAAATATGTGCAGGGCTTTCCGGAATACGGCCCCGAGCGTATGGGCGCTCCGATTACGGCTTATAACCGGCTCAGTGACCGGCCCATTACGATTCATTCCAATATCTATGAGCCGGATCTGGTGGCGGTAGTAGATGACAGTCTGCTGGAAGCGATAGATGTGACTCACGGACTGAGTCCGGAGGGAGCCATTATTGTGAACAGTCAGAAGCCGAAGGAGGAGATCCTTCCCCATCTGAGAGGATTTCAGGGCAGGGTATTTGTGATCGACGCCAGAGCCATCTCCGTAAAGGCATTGGGAAGGTATTTCCCCAATTCTCCCATGCTGGCGGCTGTGGTTGCAGTATCCGGCGTCATGGAGCGGGATGTGTTTCTGCAGGAGATGAGAGCTTCCTATCAACATAAATTTGCGAAAAAGCCCGAGGTGATTGACGGGAACATGAAAGCGTTGGAGCTGACCTTTGAGGCGTTGAGGTAGTTTATGTCTGCTCATAAAGTCAGGAATGGGAAAGGAATGAAAAAATATGAAAAGTACAGAGATCAATGAGAGAAGTCCCTGGCAGGATATCACAGAGGGCAACAAAATATTTGAACCGGCCACATCCCGGCATTTCTGCACAGGGGAGTGGCGCACCTCCACGCCGGTATTTGACAGGGAAAAGTGCAAGCAGTGCCTGCTGTGCGCTCCGGTATGCCCGGACTCTTCCATACCGGTTATAAGCGGCAGGAGAGAGGATTTTGACTACGATCACTGTAAGGGCTGCGGCATCTGTGCCAAGGTTTGCCCTTTTGGTGCGATTACAATGAAGGAGGGCAAATAAATGGCAATCAGAGAACGTTTATCCGGCAATGAGGCGGTGGCCTATGCCATTAAGCAAATCAATCCTGACGTGATGCCGGCATTTCCCATTACGCCCTCTACGGAGATTCCCCAATATGTGGCAAACTATATTGCCAACGGGGAGATAGATACGGAATTTATCCATGTGGAAAGCGAGCACAGTGCCATGAGCGCCACTTTGGGCGCCAGCGCAGCGGGGGCCAGGGCTCTGACGGCTACCTCCTCCTGCGGTATGGCCCTGATGTGGGAGGAGCTGTACGTGGCGGCCTCCGACAGACTGCCCATCGTGCTGGCGCTGGTAAACCGCGCTTTAACCGGGCCTATCAATATCAATGCGGATCATTCCGACAGCATGGGCGCCCGGGACAGCGGCTGGATCCAGATCTATGCGGAGTCCAATCAGGAGGTATATGATAACTTCCTGCAGGCTTTTCCCATTGCAGAGGATGCAAGAGTGCATCTGCCGGTTATGGTTTGTCAGGACGGCTTTATTACCAGCCACGGTGTGGAGAATATTCTGCTGGTGGAGGATGAGAAGGTCAAGGAACTGGTGGGTGAATACCATCCCGAGCACTTTCTGTTAAACGGCAAAGAGCCCATGGCAGTGGGACCCTATGCGGTATCCAACTACTATATGGAAACGAAGCGGGCACAGCGGGAGGCCATGAAAAATGCGAAAGAAGTGATCCTGGAGCTTGCGGCAAGATTTGAGGAGATGACAGGCAGACATTATGGATTCTTTGAAGAATATCGCATGGAGGATGCGGAGTATGTGATTGTCATTATCGGATCCGCAGCCGGCACCTGCAAGGCGGCCATCGAAAAGATCCGGCAGACCACCGGCAAGAAGGTGGGCTTGTGTAAGATCCGCGTCTTCCGGCCCTTCCCGGAGGAGGAACTGGCAGAGGTCTTAAAGGATCGCAAGGCTATCGCCATTATGGATCGCAGTGAGATGTTTGCCGCAACCAGCGGCCCTCTGGGGGCGGAGGTACGGGCAGCGCTGCAGAGCGCAAAATCTCAGGCAGAGGTGGTAAACTACTTCTACGGTCTGGGCGGCAGAGATATTACGGTGGAGGATTTTGAGCGGGTATATGAGCGGCTGGAGCAGATTGCAGAGACTCATGTAATCGAAGATATGTATGACTATATCGGACTTCGTTCCAGGGATTAAGGGAGGTAATCATGGAGAATACATATAATTTTAAAGAGATCATGAGCAGGGAGGAGCGTCTTGCTCCCGGACACAGAATGTGTGCCGGCTGCGGCGGTACTGTGGCGGTGCGTGCCGTGCTGCGGGCGCTGCATCCCGAGGATAGGGCGGTGGTCGGCAATGCCACCGGCTGTCTGGAGGTATCCAGCTTCATGTATCCCTTTACTGCCTATGAGGACAGCTATATTCATAATGCATTTGAAAATGCCGGCGCAACTCTGTCCGGCGTGGAGACCGCTTACCGGGTGCTGAAAAAGAAGGGGAAAATTAACGATACCTTTAAATTTATTACCTTCGGCGGCGATGGGGGCACTTATGATATCGGTTTCCAGTCCCTTTCCGGCGCCATGGAGCGGGGGCATGATATGGTCTATGTGTGCTATGATAACGGCGCCTATATGAATACGGGCACCCAGCGTTCTTCCGCTACGCCTCAGTATGCGGATACGACAACGACGCCGGCAGGAAAGGTCAGCAATGGTAAGGTGCAGGTGCGCAAGGATCTGACAGCAATTATGGCAGAGCACCATATTCCCTATGCGGCACAGACCACCTTTACCAGTAACTTCAAGGATATTCACACTAAGGCAGAGCGGGCCATCTATACTCCCGGTGCAGCATTCCTGAATGTCATGTCCCCTTGTCCGAGAGGCTGGGGCTATGATGCTTCAGAGCTGATGACCATCTGCAGGCTGGCGGTGGATACCTGCTACTGGCCTCTGTATGAGGTGACAGACGGAAAGTGGATGCTGAATTATGTACCGAAAAAGAAGCTGCCTATCGAAGACTTCCTGCGTCCGCAGAAGCGTTTTAAACATCTGTTTAAGCCCGGAAATGAAGAACTGCTTGTCCAGTTCCAGAAGGAAGTGGACAAGCAGTGGGAATTACTGCGCCGCCGCTGCGAGGCTTGATGAAGCAGAGCGGGTTATCGGCGTCCGAATAGGGTGCCGATAATACCCCTTCCCAGGGCGGCGCCTACATTGCCGCCCAGTTTCTTGCCGAAAGAACCGCCTACGGTCTTGCCGATGGTATTGCCGATCTCCCGGCCCACCGTTCCGGCGGCGCTGTTGGCCACGCTTTTGGCGGCGGATCGGACAGCCCTCTGACTGGTTGCCTGCTTGCGTTCCTCGGCTTTCTTGGCAGCTGCTATCTCTTTTTGTCTGGCCTTTTCTGCTGCGGCCTCGTCCTTCAGACGCTGTTTCTCCTCTGCGGCGGCTTGCGCAGCCGCCTCCTGAGCTTCGGCATCTGCCAGGTTCCTGCGCTGCAGGAACTCATATGCGGAATCCCGGTCAAAGGTATCATTATACTTGGTATACAGGATATTGTTTCGGATCTGCTGATCCCGAATGCCGTCATCCAGAGCGCCCATCTGACTCTGGGGAGGCAGGATACTGCATTTCTGTACCACGGTAGGCACACCGGATTCATCCAATACGGATACCAGAGCCTCACCGATGCCCAGATTGATCAGCGTATCATAGGTATCAAAATCGGGATTTTCCCTAAAGGATTGTGCAGCTGCCTTTGCCCCTTTCTGTTCAGCAGGGGTATAAGCGCGCAGGGCATGCTGTACCTTATTGCCCAGCTGTGCCAGGACGCCGCCCGGAATATCCCTGGGACTCTGGGTAATAAAGTAGATGCCCACTCCCTTGGAGCGGATCAGCTTTACCACCTGCTCGATCTTGGTCAGCAGGGACTTGGGAGCGCTGTCAAACAGCAGATGAGCCTCATCAAAGAAAAATACCATCTTGGGAGCGTCCAGATCGCC
>CALWLO010000073.1 GCA_944381545.1 uncultured Acetatifactor sp.
TTTATCTGTAAGATGCCCCAGGGCTACGACACGCAGTTAGGGCCCTCCAACCGGGCGCTGTCCGGCGGAGAGAAGCAGCGGATCTCCATTGCCAGAGCCATCCTGGCGGATCCGAAGATCCTGATCCTGGATGAGGCTACATCGGCGGTGGATACAGAGACGGAGCTGGCTATCCAAAAATCTCTGGAGCAGCTGGAGAAGGGCAGAACGGTGCTGTCCATTGCCCATCGTCTGTCCACGCTGCGCAATGCCACGCATCTGATCGTGCTGGACGAGGGCCGGGTGACGGAATCCGGCACCCATGCGGAGCTGATGGCGAAAAAAGGGACTTTTTATAAGCTAAGCGAGCTGCAGACCAAGGCGCTGGCCATGCGTGGCCTGGAGTAGTGGAGTAGGAAGAACTTCTAAGGCGGCAAAGGACGCCGCCTAAGAAGTGCTAATCCAACTCCTGAAGAATGTCTCTTTGAGACATTCTTCACGGTGCGAAAAGAGGTTTAATGAAAGATAAGTTGAGTGTGAATCAGGAAAGGAATCGATATGGAAGACGAGAGAAATTATGAAAAGCCCGATCTGCTGGATCTGCAGGAGTTTGATGAGGAGGCTCTAAGGAAAGAATCGGAGGAAGTGCTGCAGATGCGTCTGCTGACGGCGGATAATGCGGTGTTCACCCGGACGGAGGGCGGTTTTCTGGCTTTGGAGTTCGCAGGTAAGACCTATGACCGCGTGGGCGTATATCTGACCTTCCCGATGACGAACCCCCAGGAGTATATCTCCATCCGGGAGGCGGATGAGAAGGCAAAGGAGATTGGGATGATCCGCTCCCTGAAGGAGATGCCCCGGGAAGTGCAGGATATGATTCAGGAACAGGTGAGGCTGCGTTACTTTATGCCGGTAATCCGCAAGGTCATGGAGGTCAAGGACGAATATGGCTATGCCTATTGGCATGTGCAGACGGATTTCGGCAGCTGCCGGTTTACCACATATATGGGCGGCGATGCCGTGGTGGCTTTAGGCGAAGCCCGCTATCAGATTACCGATATCGACGGCAACCGCTATGAGCTGCCGGATTTATATGGATTAACCGTTATGGAACGCAAGAAGCTGGATCTGTTTATTTAGCCATCATATGAAGGAGCTTTAGAATGAAACTATTATATACATTACAGGAGCCGCAGCAGGAAGCGCTGCAGCTGCGTGACGGGGAGGATATCTGGTACTGCGTCCCCGTGGATCTGGTGTTTGACAACCGGAGCCGCAGTGCAGAGATCAGCTACACCGACCGAACCTGGCTGGTGGTGACGCAGGAGAGGCTGATCACCCTGCAGGGGGAGGAGAAAACCTCCGAGCATCTGCTGGCGGATTGTGAGAAAATCAAATGTGAGCATCAGGTGGGCTGCGGCATTGTGACCGTATTCCCCAGGGAGGGGCAGCCGGAGTGCGTGGCCCGCTTTTCCATGCGGCATATTGTCCGGGTGGCCTATGCGGTGCGGGGAGCCCAGACGCTGATCCAGGCCATACAGGAGAAGAGGAACCCCCGGATGGTCAGCCGGGTGGAAAGCCGGGAATATGAAAAATATTGTGAAAAATGCGGCCGCGCCCTGCCAGGTACCAGTAAGTGCATGTACTGCGAAGGGAAGGGGGAGGTTCTGAAAAAATTTATGGCGCTGTGCGGCGAATTTGTGGGCAGGCTGCTGGCGATCTCGGTACTGCTGGTGCTGTTGGCAGCGATCAATATGTTAAATCCCATGGTACAGCGCTACTTTATCGACCACAGCCTAGCTACGGGGCAGGGAACCATGAGGGATTTGTGGCTGTTTATCCTGCTGACCTTTACTCTGACGGTGGGGGGAATGATCTGCTGGATCTACCGGTATTGGCTCTGCGTAAAATTGGGAGCCTCCTTAAGCATGAGCCTGCGGGCCAAGCTGTACTATAAGATCCAGGTATTGTCCCTGTCCTTTATCAATAAGCGAAAGCCCGGCGAGCTGATGAACCGGGTATCCCGGGATACCCGGCAGATCCGAACCTTTATGGAGGATGTTTTTGGAGATATGTTTTCCACATTAGTGACCATGATCGTATCTCTGGTGATGATGCTAATTATCAGCTGGCAGATGACTTTCCTGTCTTTGATTTTTGTAATCGGGGTAATTATAATCACCAAGATGTTCTGGCATCATATTCATACGATATATCACAAGCAGTGGCTGAAGGCGGATGATCTAAGCAGCAATCTGCAGGATATTCTGGCTGGTATGCGTATTGTCAAATCCTTCGGTAAGGAGGAGCAGGAGAGTGTAAAATTTACCGAAAAGACCAGGGCTTTTGCAGCGGTGCAGAAAAAGAATGAAACCTTTTGGGCAGTTTTTTTCCCAATATTAACCTTCCTATTGGGAGTTGGCACTTACATTGCCGTCTATTTCGGCGGTATCGGGGTACTGGACGGCAGCATGACTGTGGGAGAACTGGTACAGTTTGTAACCTACAGCGGCTATCTGTTCGGGCCTTTGAGCTGGATGACCCATTTGCCTAGAGAAGTGATGCAGATGCTGACCAGCTTAAACCGGATCTATGATGTGCTGGACGAGGAGCCCATGCTGGCAGACAAGGCGGAGAGCAAGGCCTTTCCCATACAGGGTGCGTTTACCTTTGAGGATGTGTCCTTTGGCTATCAGACCTATGAGCCGGTACTGGAGCATATTTCCTTTACCGTAAAGCCTGGGGAGATGATCGGGCTGGTTGGCGCTTCCGGCACAGGGAAATCCACGCTGATCAATCTGATCATGCGGCTGTATGACGTGGATCAGGGCAGGATTACGGTGGACGGCTGTGATCTGCGGGATGTGCAGATGGAGAGCCTGCATTCCCAGATTGGTGTGGTGCTGCAGGAGACCTTCCTGTTTTCCGGTACGATTCTGGCCAATATCCGTTTTGCCAAGCAGGATGCCACGCTGGAGGAGGTCATCATGGCGGCCAGGGCAGCCAACGCCCACGACTTTATCTGTAAAACGCCGGATGGCTACAATACCTATGTGGGCGAGCACGGTTACAATCTTTCCGGTGGCGAGCGGCAGCGTATCGCTATTGCCAGAGCGATTCTGAACAATCCCCGGATCCTGATTCTGGATGAGGCTACGTCGGCGCTGGATACGGAGAGTGAATTCCTGATCCAGCAGGCTTTGGATCGTCTGGTGAAGGGCAGAACCACCTTTGCCATCGCCCATCGCCTGTCCACTCTGCGGGGAGCGGATCGTCTGGTGGTCATTGACAAGCATGGGGTAGCCGAGATCGGCACCCACAACGAACTGCTGGAGAAAAAGGGCATCTATTACGGACTGGTGAACGCCCAGCTGAGAATGAGCAGCGGGGAGACGTAAAAAGTGATTTATCGGAAAAGGCATTATGGAGGATTCCATAGTGTCTTTTTTGTGCAGCTTGACAGGAAAAAAGTGTCACTTGCAGGCGGCGGTATTGCAGGAGGAGTAAGGAATTGCTACAATCGGGATATCCAAAAGAGAGAGGGGAATGAGATGAAATATACCGTAGAGCATATTTCCGAAGGGGAAGACGAGGTCATTCTGCGCTGCCGCAGCAAAACGGCGGAGGTGGAGGAGCTTCTGCAGTTTCTGGAAACCCGCAGCAGAAAGCTCATCGGCAGCAGGGCGGGGGTGCAGACGGTGCTGGAGCCGTCCCGGATCCTGTATCTGGAAAGTGTGGAGGGGAAAACCTTTGCCTATACGGAACAGGAGGTGCTGCAGGTGGAGTATTCGCTGACGCAGCTGGAGCAGCTGCTATGCACGATTAATTTTTTCCGCTGCAGCAAATCCATGATTCTCAATATTGACAAGGTAAAGGAGCTGCGGAGTCTGGCTTCCAATCGTATTGACGCCACCATGAGCAGCGGGGAGCATATCATCATCTCCAGGACCTATGCGGCGGCGTTTCGGAAACGATTGAGGGGAGAACGATGAGCAGGGAGGATGAAATGAACAGGGAAGAAAGAAGTCGGAAAAATGAAAATATGAATCAGACGGATGAGGATAAGAGGAATTCAGATAAGAGGAATTCAAAAAGAAATGCTGGTTCCGGGAATCCGGCAGAGAAGCATGGCAGAAGCAGAACGGAGGGGAGGATGACCCTGCTGGAGCGGTATCTGGTGGTGGAGATCGGCATTGAATTTAAGGCCTGTCTGTATTTTTTCTGCATCCTGTTTTTTTACTCGGTCTACCGGATGATCGGCGGACGGATGGAGGCCGGTATCCTGCATATGGGGGAAATGATTCTGCTGACCTATGGCATGGGATATGTGCAGTTCTATCTGTTATCCGGTTTTGATGAGGGGGACCGGCTGGGGGCCAGGGAGATCGGGGATCTTCTGCTGTGCGTGGGCGTCTATACGGCAGTGTCCTATCTGGGGAGATGGTTTGACAGGAGTATTCCGGTGACCGTCCTCTTCGCTCTTTATATGACCCTGGCCTATCTGTGCGGTTTTCTGGTCTATAAGATCAAAAGGATACTGGACGCAAAGCAGCTGAATGAGGAATTGAGGGCTTTTCAGGAAAGGAGTCGGGATGAAACCGGTTATTGAGATTGCACATTTAACAAAGCGGTACGGGAAAAACAGAGGAGTAACGGATCTTAGCTTTACCGTGGCGCAGGGGGAGATCTTCGGCTTCCTGGGTCCCAACGGCGCCGGAAAATCCACCACCATACGGGCCATGCTGGGCTTTATCGGCTTTGACAGCGGGGAGATCCGGCTGCTGGGAAAGGATATCCGCCGTGAGCGGGAGGAGATTCTGGCCCAGGTGGGCTATATGCCGTCGGAAACCATGTTTTACCCCAACATGAAAGCGGGGGAGATCATCCGGATGGCGGCCCAGGTGCGCAGAAAGGACTGCCGGGAGGAGGCCGGAATCCTCTGCGAGCGGCTGCAGGTGGATACGGAAAAGCGGATCTGCGAGCTGTCCCTGGGCAACCGCAAGAAGGTCAGTATTGTCTGTGCCATGCAGCACAGGCCGGAGCTCTTTATCTTTGACGAGCCCACCAGCGGCCTGGATCCGCTGATGCAGACGGCATTTTTTCAGCTGATCCGGGAATATGTGGAGCAGGGGGCGACCTGCATCCTGTCCACCCATGTGCTGTCGGAGGTCAGGCGCTACTGTGACCGGGCGGCAATCCTGAAGGAGGGGCAGCTGCAGCGGGTGGATACGGTGTCTGCCCTGACCAGGGCCGGTGCCAAGCGCATCAAATGGGTGCGGGACGGCAGACAGGAGGAGTTTATCTATGAGGGAGATCTGAATGATCTGCATAAGGAACTGGCGGGACACGATATCACGGATCTGCTGATTGAGGAGCCCTCCCTGGAGGAGGCGTTTATGGAGTATTACCGGTCATAGGGAGGAAATTTATGAAGAGCATCTATCAGTATGAAATGAAGCAATACATCAGGACTCTGCTGCTGTGGTCCGTCTGTGTGGGCGGCATGGGCATGGCCTGTATCCTGCTGTTTTCCGGTATGCAGGAGGAGATGGCGGGAATGGCGGAGAGCTTTGCGGCAATGGGGGCCTTTTCGGAAGCCTTTGGCATGGACAGATTGAGTATTGCTACCTTGAAGGGTTTTTATGCCACAGAGGTGGGAACCATCCACGAACTGGGAGGCGCCATGTTTGCCGCTGTACTGAGCATGAATATGCTGTCCAAGGAAGAGGACGGGCACACCAGCGAATTCCTGTTTTCTCTGCCCATCGCCAGGGGAAAGGTGGTCTGGGCAAAATGGTGCGCCATAGTCGCTAACCTGCTCCTGTTTCATTTAATCTGTGTGGGGATCTACGGCGCAGGATTCCTGCTGTTGGGAGAAGGGCTTTCGGCAAGAGAAATGCTGCTTTATCATGGCATGCAGCTGCTGCTGGGACTGGAGCTTGCCGGTATCTGCTATGCATTCTCCGCCTTTTTCCGGCAGAATAAGCTGGGGGTGGGACTGGGTGTCGTGCTGCTGTTCTATGCCTGTGATTTGCTGTGCAGAGTGTCGCCGGAGATGGAGAAATTCTCTGTTTTAAGTCCCTTCGCCTACGCCAATGCCTCGGAGATCCTCAGTACCGGTCAGATCGCCGCAGGAGGGGCGGCGCTGGGCATCGGCATCCTCCTGGCAGCGCTGGGGATTGCGTATTTCCGGTATACGAGAAAAGATCTGGGGTAAGGGCTGCAGTTCTGCCCCGATAAGGAGAACAAATGATGCAGTTAAGCAGATTCCGGCGTCAGCGCATTTAGTTCTGCAGGCATTTTAAAATAGGATCAATATATTTCGGATCCGAAATATCATAAGAGGAAGAAATCATTTTTATCATTTCTTCCTCTGCCGCTGTTTTGCTTTTTTTGGCCTTGAGGGTTTTGATAAACAGTTTCATCAAAAGTTTTGAAGGGGCGGGCATTTTCTCATAGTTAAATCCGCCCGGACAGTAGAAGACATTTACTTTCTGCAGTTCCGACTCGTTGAAGTTCTGTCTGAGAGCAGACTCGATATCCGGGCTATCTAAAGGGCTTCCGCCAACGCAAAAAGCAATCAGTTTCTTGTCGGCCCACTTATCCATATTCTCTTTGAACCAACTGAGCTTGCTGATGCCGCCTGCACATGCCCATCCACCATAAATAATTGCGTCATATGCAGACAAGTCTTTCTTTTTCGCCTCTGACAATTCAAAACAATCAGCTTCTGCTGCATCCGCTATCCATTGGGCATAGCGCTTCGTAAAACCTGTCTGTGAATAATATATTACTGCGGTTTTCATCTATCGAATCTCCTCCCTGTTTGTTAAGTGCTCTATCCCGGTATATAGTTTCGATAAGAGAGTAAACAATGTTTCAATTTCATCATCTGTATAAACTTCAAAGAGATATTTCAACTCCTCCTGGTATTGGGAAAATTCATTTTGAAAATAATCATTTACTCTTTCCGTGGGGCGGATGCACATTGCTCTGGTGTCAAGGGGACTTTGTTCGATGATAATAAATCCCTTTTTCATCAGGACATCAGCCAGTTTTTTTATGTTTTGCCGTGAACAGCCCAGTATATTTCCTAATTGTGTAAGGGTTAATGGTTTATCAGATTGCCTGACAACTGACAATAACATAAATTGTTTCAGGGTGATCTCGGGAATGTGGTTATCAAAGAGTGTCTGCAGTTTATTTCCGGCAATAAACAGTGTGCTGAAAATCGCTTTTCTCTGGTTCTTTGTGGTATTGGAAAATCGTAAAATCAGATCATTTAGTTCCATATAGCCTCCTCTAAAATGGGTAACTTATTACTATTTGTAAATTATAGCAACAAGTTACCTATCTGTCAAGCTATTTTATATTTTGTATGGTCTGTACATCTTCCAGCTTCATCCAATAGTAGTACCATATAGTCTTCATGCTATGTCCGCCTGCTTTATTCTGCAGAGAGGTAATGGACATATAGGTAAAAATACTTCCTTGTGGTCCACTTTTTTCTCTTTTTCGCATGGATTTTCGTAATTTGCGCAGGAAAAATGGACCTCAGGAAAAAAATAGCCCTGCACAGTCCACTTTTTTTGCGGAAAAAGTGGACTTTAATGTGTACTTTTAGGATATCGGTCCATTCAATACCTCGTACTTGTAAAAAAAGGATCATATAGTGGACTCAAATATGACAAAAAATCATATGGGTCCATTTTTATGTTTTTAGAATCAAATGGCAGGTTGGTATCGAATGCCGTATGGAGATACTCAGAAATGTGGAAACGGTAAAATACCGGTTGAGGGAAACGCTTGTTTGTGGTACAATTTTGATGCAGCAGCAAAAGCCGGACTTCGGCTATGCGGGAGGGGTAAATTCATGAAAAATAAGTCCAAACTGAATAAAATAAAGCAGAACAACAGAAAACCGGCTGCAGATGTTCCGGCGGAATGGTTCTATATGTCCGCTGCAGAGTGCTCCGCTGGGGCCATCAGGGAAGCACTGGCAGATACAGCCTGCGAGGTGGAATATTGGGAGGCAGCCCAGGTGCTGGAGATTGTTCTGGGAGAGGGAAGTTCCATGGATGTGGAAGTATTGGAGCCGGATTTTCAGGACGAATACAGCAACGCCTTTCTGACCGAACATCGGATCCGCTTTCTCTGCGGCGTTACGCTTAAACCGGAGGATTATGATAAAGCCCGGGAAGTGATGGAGCATATCTGTAACAAAATCGGCGGCTTCTTCTGTGGGGATACAGAGGACTTTACTCCGGTGGTGGGAGAGATGGAGTGAAACAAAAAGGGCGGTGAAAGAGGAGGTGCTGGCTTGACAATGCAAAATTCGTTTTCGGAGAAAAATTCTGAAACAGGACGGCCTGCGGATGACAGTTACCTGGAGTGTGGGCTTCCTGAGTTTTTACAGGACTCGGTTCAGGCGATGATTGAGGCATGGCGAAAGCTGGATGCCGGGCAGGAATATCTGCGCTGGGACTGCGATTATTGCAGCCTGCAAAGCGACATCAACAGTGCGGAGGTCAACCAGTTGAAAAATACGGAGCAGGCATGGTATCTCCGGGAAAAGTATTTAGGGATGGAAAGGGTATGAGTTGAAAGAGAGAAAACGGCTTATTTTAGATTTTTCTCTTGCAGCGCTGCAAAAGAGAGAAGCAGAGAGAGGAACACGGCAATGACAAGATTAGAGGAAGCCAGAACATATTTTACAGGGGACCGGTTTGCAACGCAGACCACGGGAATTGTGATTGAGGCGGTGGAGGACGGTTATTCCCGCTGCAGCCTGACAGTGGAGGAAAAGCATATGGCAGCCCATCATCATGTGATGGGAGGAGCGCTTTTCACCATGGCGGATTTTGCTTTCGCCGTGGCGACCAATACCCCTCAGCAGCTGACGGTAACCACCACCAGCAATATCAGCTATATCAGTATGCCCAAGGATAACCGATTGACTGCAGAATGCAGTCGGATCAAGGATGGAAAGAGGGCCTGCTATTACGAGACCCGGATCACGGACGGGCTGGGCAATCTGGTGGCCGTGGTGACGGCTATGGGGATGCATATGAATTGAAGCATCAAGATAAAAATTATCGTCTCGTAAGCAGGGAGGGGGAAATTCCCTTTGCCAATTATCTGCGGCTTGACAATTCGGAGCTTTCGCCGGAGGAAGCAGCGGAGAAGATCAGAGAGTACTTTGGGCTGTGAGAAGCCTATGCAAGGAAAGGGAAAATATGAGTTACATTACCACATATACGGGAAAGCATTTTGATCCGGTATATCCGGAAGAGGATAAAATAGATATTCGGGACATTGCCCACGCCCTGTCGCTGACCTGCCGGGGGAACGGGCATGTGAAGTCCTTCTTTTCAGTAGGACAGCATTGTATTCACTGTGCCTTGGAGGCAGCGGCAAGAGGATATTCGGAGCGGCTGATTTTAGCCTGCCTGCTGCATGATGCCAGTGAGTGCTATATGTCGGATGTGCCCAGACCGATCAAAGGGATACTGCCGGAATATAAGGAGACAGAGAATCGTCTGCTGGAGCAGGTCTATCATAAATATCTGGGCAGTACGCTGACGGATGAGGAGGAAGCACTGGTAAAGCAGATTGATCATGATATGCTTTATTATGATTTGCTTCATCTGCTAAATGAGGCTTCCGAAGAGGAGGCTCCGGTGATGAAAACAGAATTTTCTTACAAAGTGCTTCCTTATGAAACGGTGGAGGAAAGGTATCTGGAGTTATTTAAACAGTATTATAACAGTGCAATAGGGGAAAAGAAATAGGATTCACGCATGCCAGTACTTTAGAAGCGGCGGACAGGAGAGGGACAATGGGGAAGATTCGGAAGCTGGAAAAGACGGAGGCAGCAGCCCCTTTATTTGCAGGCTGGCAGGAAACCATGATTGATTCCTGCCTGCAGGGCGTCATGGGAGAGATCTATGCGGATGCAGCCGAAACTCCCGGCTCTGCCATGGCGATGCTGGGGGATTTCTGTTTTCTGGCAGGGCGGCCAAGCCGGGAACTGGCCGCCTATAAACCGGCGTCCTGTAAGCGGAATTTTATGATTATGGTTCCCCGGGACGAGGCATGGGCGGCACTGATTGAGCAGGTATATGGGGAAAAGGCCCGGCAGGTAACCCGCTATGCCATCAGAAAGGAAGAGCGTATCTGGGATGAGACCAGGCTGCGGGAGGCTGTGGATGGCTTGCCCGAGGGGTATGAGCTGCGGATGATAGAGGAAAGCCTGTACCGGCAGTGTAAGGAAGCTGACTGGAGCCGGGATCTGGTGGCACAGTATGAGAATTATGAACAGTATGAAAAGTGGGGAATGGGGGCAGTGATCCTGCGGGGGCAGGAGATCGTGGCAGGAGCCTCCTCCTATTCCGGGTATATCGGCGGGATCGAGATTGAGATTGACACCCGGGAGGATCATCGCAGAAAGGGACTGGCTTATATCTGCGGGGCCAGGTTGATCCTGGAGTGTCTTGCCCGTGGCTGGTATCCCAGCTGGGACGCCCAAAATCCGGCCTCGGTGGCTCTGGCCGAGAAGCTGGGGTATCATTTTGACCGTGCATATACGGCATACGAGATCCGGGGGTATTAGGGGATATTGGATGGAAAGGGACTTTTCTGCACAGATATCCGGACAGGCGGGAGTAATCACATGAAAATCATAGCAGCAATGGACTCCTTTAAGGGCAGTCTGACTTCCCTGGAGGCGGGGGAATGGGTAAAAAGAGGCATACATAGAGCTGACTCCGATGCGCAGGTGGTGGTCTGCCCCCTGGCGGACGGCGGTGAGGGGACGATGCAGGCACTGACCACTGTATGCGGCGGACGCTTTCGGCGGATCTCCGTCACCGGGCCTCTGGGCCAGCCGGTGGAGGCGGTCTATGGGATCCTGAAAGATCACACCGCCGTCATGGAGATGGCGGCGGCAGCGGGTCTGACGCTGACAGATCCTGCACAGCGCAATCCGCTGCATACCACCACCTATGGCGTGGGAGAGATGATTCGGGATGCCATAGGCCAGGGCTGCCGCAGACTGGTCATCGGTATCGGGGGCAGTGCCACCAATGACGGCGGGATCGGCATGCTCCAGGCGCTGGGCTGGGAGCTTCAGGATCGGGAGGGGAAAGCGGTACCCTATGGCGCCGCCGGTCTGGAAAAGCTGGTATCCATCTGCGGGGAGAGAGCCCTGCCCCAGCTGCAGGAGTGCAGCTTTCGGATCATCTGTGATGTGACCAATCCCCTATGCGGCCCCCGGGGCTGCAGCGCCGTGTTTGGCCCGCAAAAGGGGGCGGATGAAAAACTGATCCTGCAGATGGATCAGTGGCTGATGCACTATGCCAAGCTGGCCCGGGAAGTCTGTCCCCAGGCGGATCCCGACTGCCCCGGCGCAGGGGCGGCCGGGGGAATGGGCTTTGCTTTTCGGATCTTTTTGGGAGGCAGGCTGGAACCGGGGATCCAGGTGGTGCTCCGGGAGACAGGGCTGGAGCAGGAGATCCGGGATGCGGATCTGGTAATCACCGGGGAAGGCTGCCTG
>CALWLO010000074.1 GCA_944381545.1 uncultured Acetatifactor sp.
CCTAGCAGAAACTTTTATTTTTCTCCACAAATGGTAACCGTTCAGCCTGTGCCATACGCAAAGCCGCACCTACGGTGCTTTCCCGCTGCTTCGCAGCTAAATCCGGCGCAAATACATAGCTTCTGTAAACTCCGGGCCGAAATCCTGCTGTTGTGCCAGGTTCAGCACCCGGGCGTTCTGGCAGATCCGCTCCATGCGCACTCCCGCATCCCCTTCTCTCCCATACAGCCATGCCCCCGCCAGAGCGGAATTGCCCACCGCTTTTATCCTGCCCTCCAGTTCCCGGGGCAGCAGCCCCAGGGACAGGGCGGCCTGTACATCCAAAAAATATCCGAATCCCCCGGCCAGATATACCTGCTTGATCTGCTCCGGCCCCGTCAGCCCATAGGCGCAGGACAGCGTACGGATCCCGGCACAGACCGCTGCCTTGGCAGTCTGCAGCTGTCTGATCCGTTCCTGGGTAATCCGTACATTTCCAACGGTGATTCCCTGTTCAAAATAAGGCTCCGCCAGAAGGCCGGTCTCATCCACCAGTCCCAGCTGCTGCAGCCGGGCAGTCAGGGCAATCATATCCGCTCCCCAGATATCGCTGCCTCCTTCGAAGGCCGGCCCCGCAGCCGCAGCGCAGCAAAGCAGTTTCCCCCGATTGCCCAGAACCATTTCCCCGTTAGTGCCCAGATCCACCAGCAATGTGATCTCCTCCTGCAGATCCATCTCACAAGCCAGAATCCCTGCGGTGATGTCTCCGCCGATAAAGGCGGACAGCCCTGGCAGCGTCACTGCCTCCACGCCGCAAATCATCAGCCTCTCCCCTGCCAAATAATCTGCGGTAAAAGGCGCAGCGCCCAGCTGTGCAGGATCATGCCCCAGGAGCAGATACATCATGGTGGTATTCCCGGCAATAACCATCTGCCGGGGTTCTCCTCCCTGCTGCCTGAAATAGTTGATCCCTTCCTCCAGCACTCCACGCACCAGCTGCTGCATCTGGCGCCGCAGCATGGGATTCTCCGCCGACTGAATCCGGGAGATCACATCTGTGCCGAAGATCCTCTGAGGATTGCTGCGCACATATTCTCCCTGTTTCCTGCCCTGCCGGTCATACCACTCCATCGCTATAGTGGTAGTACCCAGATCGGCAGCTGCGATCTCCTCCTCTCTCTGCCCCAGCTGTGTTTTCCCCGGCAAATGAAAAGTATCCGTAATCACCCGCATATCCCGCTCCTGCCTGCCTGCGGGGGCGCACCTTCCGCAGCCGGTACATATCTGGCACCGGGTTCCCTGATATGCCATATCCTTAATCTCCCTTCCTCGTGACAGACGTATGTTTTCTTCTGATTATATTTGATTATACTCTTCTATGCAAAAATAAGCAAATAGAATTCCTATGGGCCTGCTTACAAAAATAACAGCTCAGCCTGCGCCATTCTAACTTGCAAAAGCGGGGAGACTGTAATAACCGTCTCCCCGCTTTTCTACACTGTTTCTGATTTGTCAATTCGTCTCCTTTTCATGAAATACGAACTGATTTTTCTCCTGATCGTAATGGTAGTCAATACCTGAAAGCTTTTCTGTGATCTCCTCCCGGGACACATCCAGATCCTCACAGAGAACCTCCAGGCTGGAGTAGTAATCCCGAAGCTTCAGATTCACAAAGCTCAGCAGCATCACCGGATCCTTCGGTATCATCCTCTCCGCCTACCTTTCTACCGCCGTAGAGGCAATGATCTCCATGTCTCCCAGCAGCTCCACTTCGCCGTAGCCTGCCGGAATCAGCAGATGACTTCCCTTGCCGACACTGTGTCCCTCGATGATACCCCTGCCCTCCAGCACACTGACAATCAGGAAAGGCTGCTCCTGAGTAAAGCGAAAGCCCTCCTTTACCACCAGCTTCCATACCTTATAGTAGTCGCTCTCGGTCAGCAGATTCCAGGTATTATCCGGCTGGGGCGCTGCCTTTTTGATGGCCTTTTGATCGGCTTCATCCGGCACATTGATCACATCAATGCTCTGGGCCACATGGAGCTGACGGGGCTTGCCGTCCACCAGACGATTGTAATCATATACCCGATAGGTAATATCGCTGTTCTGCTGGGTCTCCAGGATCAGGAAGCCTCCCTTGATGGCGTGTACCGTACCGGGATTGATCTGGATCATATCCCCTTTCTGCACCGGCACCCGGCGGATCAGCTCCTCATACCGGTTCTCGGCAATCATCTGCTTTAATTCCTCCCGGGTCCGTGCATGATGGCCGATGACCAGCTCCGCTCCCTCTTCACAGTCCATGATATACCAGCACTCGGTCTTGCCGAAGGGAACCTTTTCCCTCTCCCGGGCATAGGCATCATCGGGGTGTACCTGGATGCTCAGATCACTTTTGGCATCAATGATCTTCACCAGCAGCGGGAACTCCTCATAGGAGAGATTCCCAAACAGCTCCCTGTGCTCCCGATACAGCTTGGAAAGGGTCTGTCCTGCATATTTTCCCTGACTTACCTTACAGTCTCCGTGGGGATGGGCGCTGACAGCCCAGCACTCTCCTACGGCGTCGCTGTCCGCCTGATAGGGGAACTCCGTTACCAGCCGCTGTCCTCCCCAGACGCACTCCTTTAGCACCGGCTCCAGATACAGGATCTCCTTACTGGGCTGATTCATGGCCAAAGCCGCACCGTTGGTCTCCATAATCTTCTTATACCAGTAAGCGCTGTCCTTGACAATGCGCTGCTGATTGCGGTAATCCACATATACCAGGCCAAAACGCTCATGGTAGCCGTTGGCCCACTCAAAATTGTCCAGAAAAGTCCATAAGAAGTATCCCTTGATCTCCACTCCCTCTTCAATGGCCCGTTGTACCTGGTACAGATATTTTTCCAGGAAATCAATACGGTTGGGGTCATGCACCTTGCCGTCCAGGGACACGGTATCATGGCAGGAGATGCCGTTCTCGGTGATATACATGGGCATATGGTATCGCTCATACAGGAACTTGCAGCTCCAGTAGATACATTCCGGCGTCACCGGCCACTGGATCGCCGTCTTGGGAAAGCCCGGATACCGATCCACATACTCCACGCCGCCATCCGCCGCCCGGCGCACCATATAGCCGTTATAAACATTCTGTCCCATGAAATCCAGGGGCTGGGAGATCAGCTTCATGTCCTCCTCGGTGATCTCCGGCAGATACTCCGCAAAACGCTTCAGGCCCTCTTCGGGGTAATGTCCTAAAAATACCGGATCGCTGTACCATGCCACATTCCAGGTCCAGTTATCCATGGGATTGCGCAGGCCGAAATAAATCTCCTTGGCCGCCGCAATATCCTCCGGGCTGTCGGTGGCAGGAATCGCCACGCCGCAGGTAGGCGCAAATCCTACCTTGATCGGAGCCTTTGCATATTTTCTTAAGTTGATGACCGCCTGCCCATGGGCCTTTAAGGCATTGTGGGCAATCTGAAAGGTATCCTGATAGGGCAGCTTTAAGCCCGGTGCATGCTCCCCCCGCAGATGGCCCAGTCCTACAAAGCACTGGGGCTCATTTAAGGTGAAAAAATACTGACAGTCCTGGGAGAAATTCTCCGCCACCACTTTGGCATATTCCCCAAACCACTGCACGCTCTCCGGGTTCAGCCAGCCTCCCTTATCCTGCAGCGCCTGGGGGTACTCCCAGTGAAACAGGGTCAGATAGGGTTCTATTCCGTTGGCCCGCATCTCTTTCAGCATATCCTTATAATAATCGATCCCGGCCTGATTCACCCGGCCGATACCCTCAGGCAGGATCCTGGCCCAGTTTAAGGAGAACCGATAGTTTTTCACCCCCAGCATGCGCATCAGGGCAAAATCCTCCTTGTAGCGATGGATATGGTCACAAGCCACCTGTGCGTTCTGGCCCTCATACACCTTCCCCTGTTCACAGAAGGTATCCCATACGATCTTGCCACAGCCGTCTGCAGGATCTCTTCCTTCAATCTGGTAGGCACTATCTGCCACACCCCATGCAAAATCTTTACCAAACATACGCTTACCTCCCTATGACGTAATCACAGACACCAGATAAAATCCGGATGCATCTTTCTCATGAGTTCTGCACACCTGAATCCTGACATGGTGCTCCGCCGCTTCTTCCTTTTCAAAAATCGTGGCCAGGGCGATCAGATCTCCCCAGGTCTCGTCAAACTCCCCATCCAGCAGCACTGCATTTTCCTCATCCCCGTCCACAATCACCCGGGCAGCCGGAGCGGGCTTATTGATGGTGCGGCGGTACTGCACTGCCAGCGTACTTCCCGTCATGGTAAAGTCCATAAATGCCCCTTCTTCCCAGGCCTCCCAGCCGCATTTGAAAATATCCGTCATATCGCTCTGAGGAGTGTGATCCTCGGTAAAGCCCTGACAGGTATCCGCTTCCATCTGCTGATTGCGCAGACGCCGGGAATGCTCATACCGGTTGCGGGTAAGGGGCTGTGCCGGGAATACCGGCTCTGCCTCCGGGCTGTCCACCTCTGCATATACCTTGTCCAGGAATGCCTTGATGGTATCGGCCAGCATCGCATGTCCCGCATCATTGGGATGAAGATAGTCGCTGGTGATCGTCTCCGCCGCCAGCTCTCCAGCAGCAATCCGGGCATACATATTGTTTTTGATGCTGACACAGGGCAGGTCATAATATCTGCCCACAGCCGTATGGATCTCCTCCGCACTGCTGCCGTCATTGAAAAAGGAATTATGAAGCAGCACCACCGCCGGAAGAGACTCTGCGGTATATACATGACGCACCAAGCCTTCATAGGTCTCCTGAAAATGGGGTACATTATCGTCATTCACGCTGAACTCAATAAACACCAGATCCGGCTTTGTATACAGCAGATCCTCATCCGCCCTGGCCACGCCGAACTGGGACGTGGTGGCGCCGATACCGGCATTGCAGTATACGACCTCCGCCTGCGGAAAGGTCTCGTTCCACCACTGACAGCTTAAATAGGCATAACACTTTTCCGGTGTGGTTGCCACGCTGCCCCGGGTGATGGAGCCGCCCAGATACCCGATGGTCACCTTTTCTCCGCTGCGGGCTCGCAGCATCACATTTTTCAGCCTTTTCTGATTGCCCCTGTTTACCACTATTCTTTCCAGATATTGATCTGACATATTCCTTTTCTCCTCTCCGCTTTTTTCTGCAGCATCATGCTTCCCAGAATCCATAGGTTTCGTTCAGTTCTTCAATATAGCTGCTCAGCTCCTGGGCCATCTTCTCTGCCTCCGGCCTGCGGACATGGCCCTTGGTGCCCATACTGTTGTTGCTGTAGGCAAAATAATGGATCTGGGGATCCGCCTTTTCCTTCACCACCTGCTCAATGGAACGATCCCAATTCTTATCATGCTCCAGAATCGTGGTCTTGCAGATGATATGCGCCTGGGGATAAATCCTTCTGAGCTGATCCAAAAAGCTGCCGTATGCCTCCCGCCAGCGCCGTGAAGCCCCGCTGTCATAATCCGCCGCCATATAATCCTCCGGATGACTGTCATTCTGCCCGATGGCCAGGATCACCACCTGGGGCGTATACCGGGAAAAATCCCATGTTTTCGGCTCGCAAAGGTTGGGATGGTACTGGAGCTTATCATACATCCACTCCATGCCCCGGGCATTGGGCTCGTTAAAATATCCCGTATGATCCAGCAACGCCACGCCCCCCTGTGCCACATCATGCAGCTGTGCTCCCAGCCTTCTGGCAGTCAGCCAGGCATAGGAATAATAGCTGTTGGAATACTCCCCATTATGTTCCGGATCCGGCATTCCACAGTAATCCACCGCCTCGGATACCTCTCCTGCGGATACGGAATCCCCATATACCTCGATCCTACGCCCGGGCAAAGTCTCGGGAGTAAGCAGCTTTCCGTCCTCTGCCAGCAGAAAGCCTCGGAACAATGCCATATGGCAGGAGTCCATACGCTTAAACAGGCAAAGCTCATGTACCCCCTCTCCCAGGTTCTCCCCCAGGGTCAGCAACGTCTCCCCCTCATCCGCCAGATCTCCCCGGTACTGCTTTCCGTCCAGGATCCATCCCATACAGCTGGTCCAATAGGAACGGATATTGGTAAACACGGCTCTGATACTGCTGCCGGTAAAGCGGATCTGTACGAAGCTGGCAGGATATACCATCAAGGCTCCGTCCTCCCGTTCCCTATCAATCCGCCCACAGTAGACAAGCCTGGAATCCTGCCAGGGGACAGGCTGTTCCCCCGGGCAGGCAAAATGCTGTAAAAATTCTGTATCCATGATTTTCCTCTCCCTGCATACCACAGAAAGCTCCTGCGGTACTGCACCTTACTACTTTCTGAGAAGCTTCAGATTTTTCTCGATCAGCTCACATCGCTGGGCCACGCACTCCACACTGCGCAAAGGATCCTCCGGCGTCTGGAATACATAGTCGATCAGCTTATTGATTGTGGTCGTTGCTACGTGCATCCGGGTATCACTGGAGGCATAGTAGATATACACTTCCCCATTCTCCCTGGCAATGGCTCCATTGGTAAATACCACATTAGATACATCTCCTACACGCTCGGCGCCCCTGGGCCCGATCAGCAGGCCGGATGGCTCTGCAATTACCCGTGAAGGATCCTCTAAGGCCGTTGCAAAAGCATAGATCACATAGCGTAATCCCGCTGCCGTATTGCGCACGCCATGGGCAATATGGATCCATCCCCGGTCGGTTTTAATGGGCACCGCACCGGCTCCGTTTTTCACTTCCGTGATGGTGTGGTACTTTCTCTTGCTGGTGATAATCTCCTCATCAATCACCGCATTGGTGATATCCTCGCACAGGCCAAAGCCGATACCGCCGCCGGAACCGGTGTCAATGAAATCGTCCATGGGCCTGGTATAAAACGCATACTTGCCGCCTACAAACTCCGGATGCAGCACCACATTGCGCTGCTGAGGGGAGTTTAAGGTCTTTAAGTTCGGCAAGCGCTCCCATTTTTTCAGGTCTTTGGTACGTACAATGCCCGCTGCCGCCACCGCTGCGGACAAATCATTTACGGAGGTATCCTTGCTCTCGGAGCAGAACACGCCGTAGATCCAGCCGTCCTCATGCTTTGTCAGGCGCATATCATATACATTGGTCTCCTCCGGACAGGTATCCGGCAGCAGGATCGGATAATCCCAGAACCGGAAATTGTCAATACCGTTATCGCTCTGAGCCACGGCAAAAAAGGACTTTCTGTCATTGCCCTCCACTCTGGCCACCAGATAGAATTTTCCGTCCAGCTCAATCGCACCGGAGTTCATCACCGCATTAATGCCCAATCTCTCCATAAAGTAAGGATTGGTTTCCTTATTGACATCAAACCGCCAGTGTATCGGTGCATGCTCCCTGGTCAGCACCGGATATCTGTACCGTTCAAACAGGCCGTTGTAAAAGCTTGTATCCACTTCATTTTTCCTGGTCAGCAGCTTTTCCTGCTCTGCCGCCAGATCATAATATTTTTCATGTACTTCTGCCATATCTCTCTCCGCCTTTCTTAAAATCCGTTTTTGGGTTCTGCAGCAGCGCATCCGTCCCTTACTGCTTTGCCGCCCGCTTCATGATCTCCATACACATGCGGCCATTGTGGTAAGGGCACTTCCAAGGCTCCACAATCGGTTTTTCCAGATCCGGCTTCCCGTTTTCGTCGATGCGCCAATACCACTCCGAGCCTTCCCGGAGATCCGTGACACAGGTCTTGATAAAGTGCCAGATATCCTCGGCGGCCTCCCGGAAATATTCCTTCTCCGGCGCTTTCTGCCAGGCATTGTAAAAGCCTACTACGCTCTCCGCCTGTACCCACCAGATCCGCCATTCATTGTCCACGCCCCGCTCGCACTCATTCTTCAGAGAGTGGTTGCGGTAAGCGGTATCGTAGATATTCTGCTCCAGATCCGCCGTGATGGGAGCCATCTTCGCCGCATATACAGGATCCCCCAACACCTCTGCGCCCCGGTCCACCAGCCATGCCGTCTCAATATCGTGCCCATAGGAATGCAGATCAATCAGGCTGTTCATGTCATTGTCAAAAAACACCTCCTGACGGTGCAGCTGGGGATTATAGATTTTCTCCGCAATCAGATCCATCATCCAGCGTAGCTTTCTCGCTGCGGTTTCATCACCGGATACCCGCAAAAGCTCCGTGTAGGCCTCAAACACATGCAGCAGCGTATTCATGGTACGGTCTGCCATGACCCCGTTCTCAGAAAGCTTATCATTATCCGCAGGCCCAAAATCAATATCCAGCGCCTCTTTATAGCCGTACTCGTCAAAACATTTCGTCTCAATCACCTGCTGCAGCTCTTTGGCCATCTGCAGGGCCTCCCCGCTGCCGGATGCCGCATAATAGCTGGACAGGGCATAGATGGCAAAGGCTTGATTGTATGTATGCTTGGTGGTATCCTCCGGCTCTCCGTCATAGGTTACTGACCAGTATACGCCGCCCCGCTCCCGGTCAAGGCAATGCTCCTTCATAAAAAGGAAAGCATGATCTGCATACTCCTTCAGCCGCTCATCCTGCAGTGTCATCCAGGCATTGGAGAAAAACCAAAGGATCCGGCTGTTTAGAATACAGCCTTTCACAGCCTGCTTATCCACCTTTAACTGGGTATCCATCCAGCCATAATAGCCGCCATACTCCTCGTCCTTTAGCTTTTCCCAGAAAGGCAGCAGTTTTTTCTCCAGATGTTCCCTCATTTCCTCTGCTAAATTCAGCTCTTTTTTATCCATTGCTTCTCCCTCTTTCTCCGATCCTCCGTGACCGGCTATCCATTCCGTCTCCTTACGCTTTCCCTGACTACGATATCCCCTTCTATAATCTGCATATCGCTGCGGCTGCTTTCACCGCCGATCCGACGCACCAGCATATGGATTCCGGTTTCCGCCATTTTGGTCATGTTCACGGAATACGTGGTAATCCCCACATCACAGAGCCCGGGATGTAACCAGTCATCATATCCTACCAGGGAAATATCCTCCGGCACCCGGTATCCTGCCTCCTGCAGGGTCTTGACCATCTTGCTGGCAGTCAGATCACTGTTGCATACAAAGGCCGTGGGCAGCTTGCGGGGCAGCGGAATCGTATCGTAACAGAAGATACTGGATTCTCCCCGGTCGTTGAGCACCCAATCCTCCCGTAGCTGCACCCCATGCTCCATCAAGGATTTCAGATACCCCAGATATCTGTCCATAATACTTTCCGTAGACAGCACCGTACCTACAAATCCGATTTCCCTATGCCCCATCTGAAACAAATAATTGGTCATATAATAAGCCCCGTAAAAGCTATTGCTGATTACGCAGTCCTCCTGGAGCTGTTTATCATAGAAATCCATATAAACCACAGGAACCCTGCACTTTTTCTTCAGCATCTGCAAATATTTGGTCTGGATGCCCCCCAGAATGATCAGACCGTCAATCTTATTTTCCTGCACAATCTTGGGTTCCTCCAGTTCCTTCTCCCTGACGCAGTCCAGCACCTCCAGGATTACATAGCAGTTCTCCTGCACAGCACAGGTATTGATCTTCTGGTAAAATTCCCAGTAGAACGTGGCATATTTTTCCACGTATACCTCACCCATGATCACACCGATATTATAACTGCGCTTTGCATCCTCCCGCACACTGGCCGGCGCCTTGTATCCCAGTTCCTCCGCCAGCGCCTTGATCCGCTCCCGCATCTCCTCGCTGACACCCTTTTGACCTGCCAATGCCTTGGATACCGTCACGGTACTGACTCCCAGCCGCTGGGCTATATCCGACATTCTTACGCCCTTCGCCATTCCTTTACCTACCCCCTCTCATTTGTTCCGCAGTCTCTTTCCCCGCTCATAATCGGGCGCTCCGCTAGTCCTCTTATGTTTGTTACCTTTATAATGCTTTCAGCCAGATGAGCTTCGCCCGGAAATCTCCCCACATCCGTTCCAGGATCATACCGCCGTTCATCAGCAGCTGTCCGCTGTAAGCTTTGCCCGTATCCCTGAGGATCTCCGATGCGGATTCTCCCTGCATCTCCACCTCCTGGAGCCGGTAAACGGCTGTCTCCGCCAGGCCCTGCAGCTTCAGGATCCGGCTGTGCTGATTGGGCTCGCCCAGCACCTGTACATAAAATACCAGACTTTCTTTCTTATCCTTGCTGACCACCTGGAAGCAGTCATACAGATGATTGTCCCCATAGGAGGCAATCCGGTAATAATCTCCCTCCCTCACCAGATCGTTGAACTGATGATACATGGTCGTCTGTCTGCTGACCATCTGCTTATCTTCCTCACTTAATTTGGTGATATCCAGTTCATAGCCGAAGGTACCTGCCAGCGCCACATAGCCCCTGGTCTCAAAAGGCGTATTGCGGCCCACCGTATGATTGGGACATACACTGACATGAGCTCCCATGGCAGACAGGGGATACACCAGGGACGTCCCCTCCTGGATGGCCAGCCTTTCGATGGCATCCGTATCATCGGAGCACCAGATCTGCGGGCTGTAATACAGCATACCCGGATCAAAACGGGCGCCGCCTCCGGAACAGTTCTCTAAAAGCAGCTCCGGAAACTCTGCCAGCAGTCTCTCCTGCATCTCATACATGCCCAGCACATAGCGGTGATACAGCTCTCCCTGCCGGTCTTCGGGAAGCGCCGCACTTCCCAGATCGCTTAGGGGACGGTTCATGTCCCACTTGACATACCGGATATTGGCGCTGTGAAGCACCGCAAACATCTGCTCCAGAATGCAGTCCCGCACTTCCCTGCGGCTGATATCCAGTACATACTGATTCCGAGCCAGGCCGGGCGTCCGTCCGGGAATCGCAATGGCCCAGTCGGGATGCTCCTGATAGAGCTTTGACTCCGGGGAGATCATCTCCGGCTCAAACCAGATGCCGAACTCCATTCCCAGGGCGTTTACGCCATCCACCAGCTTCTTCAGCCCCCCCTTAAGCTTCTCTTCATTGACCCGCCAATCCCCCAGCGCCCGGTTATCATCATATCGGTTGCCGAACCAGCCGTCGTCCATCACCAGCATCTCGATACCGAGGCCCGATGCCTCCCTTGCAATATCCAGCAGCTTTTCTTCATCAAAATCAAAATAAGTTGCTTCCCAGTTGTTGATCAGGATGGGACGCTTTTTGTTCTTATAAGGACTGCGGATCAGGTGCTTCCGGTACAGATCATGGTAAGCACGGCTCATGCCGCCCAGACCCTCGCCGGAGTATACCAATACCACCTCGGGAGCCTGGAAGCATTCCCCTGAAGCCAATTTCCAGCTAAAATCTTCCGGTTCAATTCCCACTGTTACTCTGACGCTGCTGAACTGATTCATCTCCGCCTGCATCCGGAAATTCCCCGAGTAGACAAAGCTAAAGCCATACACATCTCCCCTGGTCTGGGTAGCCGTATGCTCCAGAAGCGCCATAATGGTAATGTGCTCCTTCCCGTCCACAGGTACGTCATAGTCCTGGTAGTACGGGGC
>CALWLO010000075.1 GCA_944381545.1 uncultured Acetatifactor sp.
CATATTGGGCATTTTAACAAGCTTTATTTAAAAAAACATTGTTTTTTTGCTTTTATTTGTGAATTATGCTGTTTTTTTATTCTAAAATATGTTTATTTTTTATGCAGCAAATGTGTAAGTGCTTTCATTTTGTAATCGTTCAGCCACATCCTGTATGACAAAGGCATCAAGTCTGCATGAATTTGTTTGTTGTACGGGTTGTAATCTGAACGCCGAAGCTGCTTTTTTCCGCATCGGTCTTGAAAGAGAGAAAGCTTCTATGCTAGAATGGAATTCAAAAATAAACCATTTTATACCATATGAAAGGATCAGGAACAATGCATACCCCTTTTTCCTCCGAAACTTTACTGAAGCTGTTGAACCGGCTGCAGAAAACACATATCCCCCTGCATAGCCTGCATATTCTGCAAGATGGACGGACTGAGCTGGAAGCCTATTTTGCCCCCTGCCGTAAGGGACAGCTGCACCGCATGTTTTCTATCAGCAAAAGCCTGACGGCCCTGGCCGTGCTGAAGCTATGCGAAGCCGGACAAATCTCCCTGGAGGCCCCAATCTGCGATTATTTTCCCGAATATTTGACAGAAAGCACTCATCCCTGGATCCGCCAGACTACCATCCGGGATATGCTGATGATGCGAAGCTGTCATGCCTCTACCACATATAAATTCCAAATGGATCAGGACTGGGTCGGGAGCTTTTTTACAGTGCCACCCACCCATAAGCCCGGCACGGTATTTCACTATGACACCAGTTCCTCCCATACTCTGTGTGCTCTTGCGGAAAAGCTGACCGGCCGTCCCATGCTGGACTATCTGAAGGATGCGCTGCTGCGGGAAATCGGATGGAGCGAGGATTCCTATATGCTCACTGACCCATTTGGTCATTCTCTGGGAGGCAGCGGTCTCATGGCCACGGCGGAGGATCTGGTGCTTCTGGGACAGCTTCTGCTGCAGGAGGGCTGTTTTGGCGGCCGGCAGCTGCTCCCAAAGCATCTGCTGGCAGAGGCACTTTCCTGGCAAAGCGCCACAGCGGCCACCGGCCCCATAGCCAGTGAATGCCAGGGATACGGTTACTTTTTCTGGCGGGGGGAGCATAACGCCCAGGTCTGCTATGGCATGGGCGGCCAGCTGATCCTCTGTTATCCTGCTTACGATCTGCTGGTGGTGACCACTGCCGACACCCAGGGAATGAATGGCGCCAATCAGCTGATTTATGATGCGGTACATGAAATCTTACTGCCTGCGCTGGATAGTCCCAGACCTGCCGGAACCGATTCCGGCAGGGAGGCCCTACAGCGAAAGCTCTCCGAGCTTGCCATCGAACCGGTAAGCAGCGTCTTTGCCAGGGGATGCAGCCCCCATCTTCAAATACCGGCGCAGTCCGGGACATTTTTACAGACTAATCCGGTCAATTTCCTGGATCCCCGGACGGATGGCCGCCGAATCAGCGGACAATTTTTCCGGATCCGAGAGAAAACCGCTTTTGCCGATCTGTCTCTTGAGCTGACTGAGGATTCAGGCATTCTTCACTATACGCTGGGGAAGGACGCCTGCCAGCTGCCCTTCGGACTTTCCCGGGTAGTTCCCAGCCGTTTTCCCATTTACGATATGTTCTGCGCTTCCAGCGGGATGTGGCTGGATGAACATACCTTGTATATCCGCACCCATCTGTTGGATACCAGCGTAGGCAGCATCCATTTTCAGTTGTATTTTGGGGAAGATGACGTGACAGTATTTCTGAAAAAGCAGGAAGAAACCCTGTTTGAAGAGTATTCCGGACATTTATACGGAGTTAGGACATCCTCCTAACTCCAATTATTGCAGAAACGCCTCTGCGATCCGCATATCCTCAGGTGTGGTAACCTTGATATTTTCATAGGAGGCCGGAACCAGCTTTACACGATGATTCAGCATCGTCTCCACCACCATGGCATCGTCCGTGATCTGCACTCCCTGCTCCTGAAGCCGGGGCAGTTGATCCATAAGCTTCCGGTAAGCCCGGCAGATCAGCTGTGTCTCAAACACCTGGGGAGTCTGCACCATCCATACGCTGCTTCGATTAGGGGTCTGCACCGCATAGCCCTCCTGATCCGCAATCTTGATGGTATCCTTTACCGGCATGGCC
This sequence comes from uncultured Acetatifactor sp., assembly GCA_944381545.1. Taxonomy (GTDB): domain Bacteria; phylum Bacillota; class Clostridia; order Lachnospirales; family Lachnospiraceae; genus Acetatifactor. The sequence goes on from CALWLO010000075.1 coordinate 2,125, forward strand.
GCCGCACAAGCGCCGCAGGCATATGCCGCTGCATAGGTATCCTCCAGAATCTGCCGGGTCAAAAAAGGTCTTGCCCCATCATGGATAAACACATACCCATCCCGATTCGCCACCTTCATCTCCTCGTTCCAGATGGCTTCCAGGGCACGGGCCACCGACTCATAGCGTTCCCTTCCTCCGGCTATCACCCTGTCCACCTTCGTAAAACCATATTTTCCGATAATCTCCTGCTGCACATAAGAAATATCCTGCGCTCCCGTCACCAGGATGCAATCATCCATGACAGCCGACCGTTCCACTGCGTTCAATGCATACCAGATCAGAGGCTTATCTCTCAGCTCCATAAACTGTTTGGGCACATTGCTGTGCATCCTGCTGCCGCTTCCCGCCGCCAGGACAATAGCCGTACATCTTTTTTTCTCCAATTTGCAGTCCCTCCTGTCAGAAAAGCCCCGCCAGCAGAAGCAGTCATTCCCTTGCCCCCAGCTTCAGGTTCGGCACCGCATTCAGATCCAGGCCGCTTCGCACTCCCTTGACATATTCATAGTACCCCGCCGCACCGATCATTGCCGCATTATCCGTACAAAATACAGGGCTGGGATAATAGAAACGGATATGGTTTTCCCTGCACGCTTCGGCAAGAGCCTTCCGCAGGGAGGAATTGGAAGCCACGCCTCCGGCAATGGCAAATTTATCATAGCCAAATTCCTTCACCGCATGCAGGGAATGCTCCACCAGCACCTCAATCACCGCTTTCTGGAAAGATGCCGCCACATCCGCCTCACAGACAGACTCCCCTTTCATCCGGCATCCGTTTAAATAATTGAGAACCGCTGACTTCAGACCGCTGAAGCTGAAGTCATATGCATTCTCCGCCACCCTTGCTCTGGGAAAGGGTATCGCATCCGGATCGCCCTCCTTGGACAGTCTGTCTATCTTTGGCCCGCCGGGATACCCCAGGCCAATGGCGCGGGCCACCTTGTCAAAGGCTTCGCCGGCTGCATCATCCCTGGTCTGTCCGATAATCTCATACTCCCCATAGTCCTTCACCACCACCAGATGGGAGTGTCCCCCAGATACCACCAGGCACACATAGGGCGGCTCCAGATCCTTATTTTCAATATAATTGGCACTGATATGTCCTTCAATGTGATGCACACCGATCAGGGGAATCCCTGTGGCAAAGCTGATGGCCTTTGCCGCCGATACCCCTACCAGCAGAGCTCCCACCAGCCCCGGGCCATAAGTCACGGCAATGGCATCCATCCGGCGAAGCTCCAGCCCCGCCTCCCTCAAAGCCTCCTCAATGACCTGATTGATCTTCTCAATATGCTTGCGGGATGCAATCTCCGGCACCACGCCGCCATACAAAGTATGAAGTGCTATCTGCGTGGAAATCACGTTGGATAACACTTCCCTCCCGTTTTTCACCACCGATGCCGCCGTCTCATCACAGGAGCTTTCGATGGCCAATATATAGATATCCTTTTCCTGATCCATTTAAAATCCTTTCTCACAGCCCCCAGTCAGCCTATACAAGCATTTCTCCATGAGCGGGCTGTTACTCCTCCAGATGATCCGCCAGATCCCAGCCATAGATCTTCCAGTGTCCGTCGCCATCCTTACGCAGCAGATACACCTCCGTGGAAAAGATAGTATCCCTTCCCTGCCGTATATTGTAGCCGCAGCGGATCCGGGCAAATTGATAACCGTCTTCTGTAAATTCATCCACATCCACGCTGGATGCCAGAGAAACGCTGGTGACCTTCCGGTTATTGCTGCGAAAATCCTGAATCTCATCCTGCAGCCTTAAAATATAGGTATCCCAAGTATTATGATCCAACAACTCCTGATCATACAGTTCCCGGGCCTTGCGTCCCAGTGCCTCAATCTGCTCCTCATTACATTCCTCATTATAGAAACACTTAATGATATCGTTATAGTAACGGATCACTTCTTTGGGAGTGGGGGGATAATTGTTTTCCAGATCCCGCAGCAGTACATTTTCCACTGCGGTCAGCGTCTTTTCGGCATCAGCGCTGTCATAACGGTTCATCAAATAGCAGTAGTAACCCACTACCGCCAAAATAAGAACCACAAACACAATCGTAGCCTGCGCTGTTATTTTACCCTTCTTTGTCTTCATGTACCGCTCCTAATCCATAAAGTTCAGTTCCGCACTTCTTCCATCTTTTGCAGCAACAGAGGCAGGAAAAATCTTCCGCACCTCATTCATATACTCCTCCGGCCGGTTCAGGGACGGACTGTAATGGGTCAGCCACATCTCCGGCACCCGTGCCGCCTTAGCGATCCGAGCCGCCTCATACATGGTCATATGCTTATATTCCTTGGCCTTGGCAAGCTTATCCGGTTCTCCGTACATCCCTTCGCAGATAAACAAGTCGGAGCCTGCGGCATGGGTTACAATGCTCTCTGTGGGCCGGGTGTCGGTACAGTATGTGACCTTCAGACCCTTGCGCGGCTCCCCCAGTACCATATCAGGAGTGTAGATCCGGCCATCCACTTCCTGGATCTCTCCCTTCTGCAGACGGCTCCAGCAACGCTGTGGAATCCCCAGCTCCTGTGCCTTCTCCAGCTGAAATTTGCCGATACGGTCAATCACCAGGCTATATCCATAGCATACCACATTATGATTCACCTTGAAAGCCTCAATTTGAAATCCTGCAAAAGAAAAAGTCTGCTCCGGCTCCGTGATCTCTGCATAGCAAATCTCAAAGGGCAGCTCCGGCGCAATACAGCGCAGTGCAGTTACCGTCCGTTGCAGGCCCTTGGGCCCAATCAGCAAGAGCGGCTCTGTCCGCTCCGCATTACCCATAGTCAGCAGCATCCCGGGCAGCCCGCTGATATGATCCGCATGATAATGGGTAAAACAGATAATATCAATGGGCTTGGGGCTCCATCCCTTTTCTTTTAATGCGATCTGCGTTCCCTCCCCGCAGTCGATCAGGATACTCTTCCCATTATACCGCATCATCAGGGAAGTAAGCCACCGGTATGGCAGCGGCATCATTCCTCCCGTTCCTAACAAACATACGTCCAGCATCTCTGACTCCTATATCATCTCGTTTCTCTCGGTCTCCTCCACCGGGATCTGAAAACTGCGGATCAGGGCATCATAGCACTGCTCACACAGATCCCAGCGATGGCGCAGGCCATCCTTATTGCTGAAATAGCCAAAGGTCACATCTGCCGGGAAATAGCCTTCCCGCACGATATCCCCCTCCAGCTTTAATTCTTTTCCACATTGATTACAAAAAATCCGATTATCCCGCTTCATACTCATCCTCCGTCAATCTGTTTATCAGGCACATGCCTGGATGCTAGGGTCAAAAGCCCCCCTGTCCATGATGCCTACGGATTGTTCCGTGCTGCGCACTCCCACAATCTTGGCATCATACCTACATTGTAGCACAGATTTTGTCGAATCAATGAGGTAATTGCTGGATATTCCGTTTCCATAGAATCATAGCATCCTCAGTGGGCTTTTCGTAAAAACGGGGACGGATGCCCTCGGATACAAAACCCGCTTTCTCATAGACATGGATAGCGGGAGCATTGCTGACCCTCACCTCCAGGGTAAAATTCTCCACTCCCATGACATACCCCCGTCTCAGAGTTTCCTCCAGCAGCGCTGTGGCAATGCCCTGATTCCGATAGGCTTCATCCACCACCACATTGTCAATCTCTCCGTCACCGGATACATTGGTGACGCCGCAGCAGCCCACCACCCGGTCATCCACCTCTGCCACCAGATAGCAGCTGTTGCCGTCTTCGATCAGCCTGGCAAAATCTGCCGGCGTCCATGGCATGGAAAACGCTCTGGCCTCTATGATGCTGAGCGGCCCAATGTCCTCCGCTCTAAGCTCCCGTATGATCACTTTCCTCTTCCCTTTCTCTCTCCGCCTGACTTTTGCGCAGATATTCCGGCCGGTGGGCCGCTGCCGAAACCAGACGCCCGCAGGCCGCATAGATTGCCCCCAGCGCCGCCACACTTCCCGCCCGCTGGCGGTTTACATGGGCCGGAGCCAGACTGTAGGGCACCCGGAGTCTCTCCCGGATCCGGTCTGCGTACACCGGCACGCCGTCTCCCAGAAAGATCACTTCCCTGCCAAGCTGATTGCATTTTTCCAAAATCTCTGTCACATCCACTGCGCACTGCTGCGCCAGGGGATGCAGCTCATATTCTCCGCCCCTTCGCACATACTCATAGATTCCGGTATAAACCTGACTTCTCCTGGCATCCATCATGGGGCACACCAGCTTGTCCGTGCCATAGAGATTATATGCCAGCCCCTCCAGCGTAGGCACCTCCACCAGCGGCTTATTCAGCGCCAAACCCAAGCCTTTTGCAGTGGCCGAGCCAATCCGCAGACCCGTAAAGGAACCGGGACCTGCAGCAATGGCAATGGCATCCACCGTTTCCAGATCCAGCCCAAGACTCTCCTTCAGTTCCTCCAGCATGGGAAGCAGCGTCTGAGAATGGTTTTTTTTGTTATTCACCGTAAATTCCGCCCGCAGTATATTGTCCTCCACCAGAGCCACGCTGGCAACCATCCCGGAACTGTCTATTCCCAAAATTTTCATAAGCTTTTTCTCACTTCTTTCATTTCTATTTTACGATAATCAAAGCCTTTTTCCAAGTCTTTTTTTATCGTAATCTGAAAATAATGTTCCGGCAAAAGCTCTTCGATCAGGTTCGCCCACTCGATCAGGCAAACGCCTTCTCCGTAAAAATAATCCTCATAGCCGATCTCCTCCATCTCTTCCACATCGCCAATGCGATAGACGTCAAAATGGTAAAACGGCAGGCGTCCCTCCTCATATACCTGAACAATGGTGAAAGTCGGGCTGCTCACCGGTCCTTCAATCTGCAGCCCTGCAGCAACCCCCTGGGTCAGCACGGTCTTGCCCACTCCCAGATCCCCGACCAGCGTATAAACCTGTCCTGCCGCAGCCTCATGCCCCAGCTGCTCTCCGATGAAAAAGGTCTCCCGGGGGCTAAACGTCTCCCAGACCCGGACATTTTCCGTTTTCAGCATATTCTATATTCCTCTCTCCGTCCTTTTTCAGCCGCCGTCCTCTCAGCTGCGTATCTTTACCTTGGCCGGCGGCATATGGGTACTGATCATCTCCACTACTCTGGTGCGCTGCTCCCCCAAGTTCCGATTGGGGAAGATGGCGGCGCTGATCTTTGTGGTATAGACAATCACGCTCCTGCCCGTGGCCGTAGCCTTATATAGATCCGCCCAGGCCTGGCGCTCTGTGGTCTCTCCCTGGGAAACAGCGATTCCTTCCTCGTCCAGCACGTAATGCAGGGGCTTCTGAAAGGCCGGATTCGTCAGTGCGATCTGCTTGCTCTTCAGCTTTAGGGACACCGGCAGATACAGCAGCAGAATCGCACCGCATATCAGAAAGATCCATTGCTGGGGATACCGGGCAAAAATCACCAGCATCAATGCGCCCACACAACTGCCCAGAATACCGGATGGGCTGCCGTAGGCATGGGCCATCATATAATTGTACAGATCTCCGGCCTCTATCTTTACATCAAATTCTATCATAAAACGATACCACCTTTTTCTATTAAGAAATAACAAGAAAGAATCCTGCCTGGAGGGCTTTCCTATAGAATAAAGAAGGCTGCCGGCTGAAAGTCACTCCTGTCAACTTCCATCCGGCAGTCCCTCACAATGCCGTTACTCTTCCGCAGTTCTTTCGCTTGGCTATATAGATTATAAACAGATACCGCATAAAATGCAAGTAATTTATTCAGCTAAGTTTCTGAGTTTCTGAGAGTCTCCTTCACCCCATACATATCCTTGCGTTTTAGCTCCTTCCAGCAACTCTACAAAGAATTCGCAGAACTCTGTATCTTCTTTTTTTAAACAATTTAAGTACTCCCATATACTATCGGTTATCGTTTCTTTCGCTGCAAATATATTTTTCAATACTAAAAATAAGATAATATTTGCCTTTTCAATTATATTATTTATCTTATTGAGTAAATATTTATATGCTTCGGTTTCTAAGTGACCTTTTTCGAATAAATATTGAATTCTGAACCGCATACATTCTTTATGCTCTTTTATCAGATAAGCAATTCTTTTATCACTTAAAAATTTATCCTTTCTTTCCACACTTTCCAAAATCGCATCATAGATGTTAATTCCAAATACCCCGTTTTCCCTCTCCGCCAAATATTGGTACTCCACAGAGCAATTATAACCGTTCATATAGTTCTTCATTTGAGCAATGATATGGTTTACGTCCAGTTCATAGCCTGCTTCATCCGGTAAATACTCAAATGTTTTTATTATTGTATTGTTACCTGCTGCTTTCTGCCATGCCATACTTACTGTTTCAATCGAAATTGCCATGCGTGTCGGCTTTCCACTCACTATTGAAAGCATCCTCACTTTTCCGCCATGCTCGTCATACCCATAAATAAGGCTTTCATGATTATAGGAGTATTTCCGGTATGCTTCTAACCCTTCCACATAGTATTCGTCTAACCATATTTCCAGATACCGTTTGCTGTTTATATTAGTGACTATATATTCCCACAGCCCCCAATGCATAATCATATCCTTTTTGTCATATGAAAATTTTACCAACGGATGTATCGCATGACTTTTCCAATCCCTATTCAGCAAGGCAGAATATCCCATATCTTCTGCTATCGGATCATATCGTATTTGTAAAAAATTATTGCACAGCCATTTATGATATTGATTATTGTGCAAATTAATATAAAAACCACCCACCAAATTCCTGCAGGCATGCATTTCCGGCGCCCATGCTTCATACAGCATTGTCCACTTCTCACCATCTGCAGAAGCATACAATATTACTTTTTCCTGCTTTATTTTAACCTTATACCACCCAAATATATCCCAACTCTCTTTGTTGCTTTTGTAAAACACCACTTCTTCATTTACGTCTATGCGAAAATCTCCACAACAATGTATACAAAACTTATAACTACAGTTTAAATCATTAGAAAAAACAAATTTTTCATCTGTGTCCAGAAAAAAATTAACGCTATCCCATCTATTGGTATATTGCTGATATTGAATATGAAAAATCACTTCATCATCTTTTTGCACATAATGATACCATCCTCCTCTGGTTTTCACTCCATATCCTTTCCGATATAGATCAACCGTCTCATTCTGTACCTGCACTTCACCTTCATCAATATGAAAAGTCCATTCGTTACCTCTTAATCCTTTAACGTACAAACTGCAAAGCAAATCCGTATTGGTATTTTGGTTATTTATGATTGCATCCAGATATGCATATTGTGGTAAAATTCTTATAAAAGGGGTATCATTTATTACCAGTTCCTTTTCCATGTACTCTCCTTTCATCCTCTTTGCAATAACCAACAATCTATCCATTATTTACCTGATATTTATCCGCCTGTGCATTCCACATCCGGGCATACTTTCCACCCCGTTCCAACAATTCTTTATGGTTTCCTACTTCTACGATTTCGCCCTTTTCCATGAAATATATCCTGTCCATATCACGGACTGCCGATAGTCTATGCGAAATCAGCAACAGGGTCTTTCCTTTTGTATTCTCCATCATGGTTTTAATCATCTCATTCTCACTGATCGGATCTAAAGCGCTGGATGGCTCGTCCAGTATTACAATTCCGCTTTCTTTCGCATATACCCTGGATAACGCCATTTTCTGGGTTTGTCCTCCCGAAAGCTCCATCCCCTCATCATCAAACTCCTGCGTCATTTCACACAGTATTCCTTTTGCGTATTCTTCCGTTTTTTCCTTTAACCCGGCCTTGTTTAACGCTTCTTCCACTTGCTCTTTTTTATCCGACTCATAGATATCCATCAGTACATTTTCTGCTACCGGCAATGCATATGTATTGCTTTCCTGAAACGCTATTGCAAACCGCTCTCTGTATGCTGACAGATTATACATCTCTGCCGCTGTGTCATCCATAAAGACGCTTCCTGTATCCGGCAGATACAGTCTCAGCATAATCTTTACCAATGTTGTTTTTCCTGCTCCATTATAGCCGACTATTGCTACCTTTTCTCCTCTCTTCACTTCCATGTTGATATTTCTTAGTACAGGATGTTCCTTATCATAACCAAAGGTTACATTCTGCAGCCGGATACTATTTGCTTTTGTTTCCGGGCATATCCCTTTTTCGTTCCTGGAGATTCCCGGCTCGTAATTCATAAACTCCTGATAATCATTCATATACAGCATATTTTGCTTCAGTTTGGGATAGATCATAGTGATACCGGACAGCGCTGTACGCATTTTTATCATGGCTGCAACCAAAACTGCTATTTCTCCTGCCGTATACTTTCTGGTTATCAGAGCAAGCAACCCCAACAATATGTATGGAATATGTGCTCCAAATATCATTTTGTTCAGTGCTGATAAAGCTTCATATCCAGAAGTCTTTAAGAAATATTTCTTTATGTCCCTTTGCAGCTCCGCATAACTATCATCATACTGTTTCTGCAAAGCAGATGATATATTGGAAACTCTGCTGTCTAACACAAAATTTTTAACATAATTTACCCTTATAAAATAATCCTCTTTTCTTTGATGCCGGTTCATTATCATATATTCTTCAAACAGAACCTTATTTTTTCTAAGAGTAAGCAGCATATCCACTATGTAACAAAAAATGATTGAAATGGCAATAATCGGTTCTTCAACTACCACAAAGGCACCTGCTAATATCAGTATGCCGATGCTGGCTATGTAATCAAACACCGATTCAAAAATTTCTATACATTTCTCATCTGTACTGGTAATAACTCGTTTGTACCGATCCAGATTATCCGATTTAGTAAATGTAAGCAAGTCATACTCAATACATTTTTTACTGATTCTATTTTGTATTTCTTCTTTGATATCTGTATCTGTTTTCAATCGGTAAATCCGATTATACCAATCCTCATACAAATTAATAATCATTGTACAAAGAAGTTGTATAAACAGCCAAAAGGCTACATTCTGCAGCTGTTTAGTATAGAAAATGCCGTTAATAATCTCCTGAAAACAAAATACTCCTATAAATACTGCATTCGCAATTTTCATAAATACTGACATAAACGCAAAAAATATTCTTGATGGTTTTATTTTCAATATTGTTCCGAACGACAATTTTATTACATGCAATAATTTCATTTTCACAACCCCTTATGTGGAATCTCTTTTCTGTTTCTCAAATATTAATTTTCCTTTACTTGATATTTATCCGCCTGTGCATACCACATC
>CALWLO010000076.1 GCA_944381545.1 uncultured Acetatifactor sp.
CCGGCCGTCCTCCCAGAGCTCCGCCTGCAGCGTATACAGGTACGGATCCTCCACATCCCACAGATGGGGAGCCTCCACCGTATAAGCACTGTAAAAACGTGCTCCATGCTCAAGCCTGCGCCCATCGGGAGTCTGCATGATCCTGTCATCTGTCAGCGCATTCTCCCGGCTGCAGTCCACGGTATACTGCCACACCGGCGGCATCCCAGCCTCTCCATCCGGTTCTGCTGCCTGTAACCTTTCATCCGTTAGGCGATACCGCAGCTGATATTTTTTCGCCGTCAGATCCGGTATGCCGCCCTGGCCGTCCGTCAGCTCCGTCTCGATCTGCAGCTCGTAGCTCCCTTTCGTCTCCCGGGGGGACAGATAGATCCCGTCACCGGCAATATGCACCTCGGGCACCGTTATCAGCCAGACATTCCGGTAAATGCCCGCACCGCTGTACCAGCGGCTGTTGGGGGACTGATGCACCACTTTCATGACCAGCAGATTTTCCCCCTCCTGCAAAGCATCCGTCACATCATACTCAAAGGTAGAATAACCGTATTTCCAGGTACCGATCAGCTGATCGTTCAAGTAAAGGCTGGAATCCATATACACGCCGTCAAAGCGCAGATGGATCCGCTCACCGGGCTTCTTCTCCGCCTGCCAGTGCTTTTCATACCAGCCGATGCCGTCTTCATAAAGCTTGTCCGTCTGCCAGATCAGCCAGTCGTGGGGCAGCGTCACCGGTGCAAGCTGTGCCTGCCATACCTCTTTCTGCCCATACTCTACGCCCAGCGCTGTCTTGGCAAACCGCCAGTCATTGTTAAAAAGTACCTTATGATTCATATCTCCCTCTTTCCGCAGTCAGGGGTACAGCCTCTCCAAGCCTCCTGACGGCAATATTGTAGCAACCGTAACCGTTCAGGCGTCACATCTGCGCCATTAATGCCTTTATATTCTCCGTAATGTTCCCTCGAAACACTGCCGAGCCCGCCACAATCACATTGGCACCCGCCTCCAGAGGAATTCCAATATTTTCCGCCGTCACACCGCCGTCAATTTCCACATCCACGGATAGCCCCCGCTCCGTGATCGCCTTCCTGACCTGGCGAATTTTGTCCGTACAGACGTCCATATATTTCTGCCCGCCAAAGCCCGGCTCCACCGTCATCACCAGCACCATATCCAGCTGATCCAGCCAAGGCAGCACCGCCTCTGCGGGAGTTCCCGGCCGTATACTGATTCCCACCCTGGCGCCTGCCTGACGGATCGCATGGATGGTCTCCTGCACATGCTCCGTGGCCTCTATGTGAAACGTCACCATATCCGCACCGCAGGCCACGAACTCCGCCGCATACCGCTCCGGCTCCCGGATCATAATATGTACATCAAAAAAGATGTCAGTCCTCTTCCGCAAGGAAGCAATCACCGGCATCCCAAAAGAGATGGAAGGGACAAAAATCCCGTCCATCACGTCTATATGCAGATACTTTGCACCTGCCCGTTGTACTTCTTCTATCTGTTCACCCAGCCGCCAGAAATCCGCAGCCAAGATGGAAGGTGATAAAATATTCATTCTGTGCTCCTCCAAGTCATGAATATTCTACCAAATTCCCCGGCGCATAGCAACTATTTTCTGGCTTCCTCCACATCCTGTTTCAGGAGTTTCCAGGCATCCTCATGCTCCACATAGTATAGGGGGCACTTTTTTCCTCCGCAGTCATAATGCCGCAGGATATCCTCCGTATCCAGCCCATAAGTATCCGTCAGCCAGGCCAGCAGCGTGATCAGACTGTCATAGGTCTCCTGGGTAAACTGCCCGTTTTCGGCCTTATAGCAGCATTCGATAGAGATAGAATCCTCGTTCCGCCCCTTCACCGCATAAGCCATCTCATCCAGCGGTACGATCTGCAGGATCTCCCCCTCGATACCAATGATAAAATGAGCGCTGGCGCCCGGCACGTCATGCATATCCTTCAGGTTCTCGAAATAGCTGCGGTTCTGTGCAGCACTGGTATTAGGGGTCGCCATATAATGGACAAAAATATTCTTCACTTCCCCCAGTGGTTCTCCCGGCCTGGAATATTCACTGATAGTCAGAAAATCCTCCGTCCATTCCGGATGCTTCTCATATTGTCCGGCATCGATCCCCTGGATCTTTTCTCCGAAAAGGCCGAAGCTTCTCCCCGCTGACAGTTCCCCGGAAACGGCCTGTCCTCCCGCTTCGCTCTGCTCCCGCTGCAATCGGCGGACAGCAAGTACGGAGCCCGCCAGCAGCAGGCACAGCAGCACCGCCAGTATCTGCTTTCTGCGGCGCATCCGCCGTTTTCTTCTGATCAGAGCCGCCTGCCTCTGCCTGGCATTTCTGTCCTGCTTTGCCGAAAGCTGAGGTACTGCCTGCAGCTTTGTTGTCTGTAGTCTTGCCGCCTGCTGTTTTGCAGGCTGCTGCCTTGATGTTTGCTGTCTCACCGCCTGCTGTTTTGCGGTTCGCTCACCCGCTCTCTGAGGTCTCTGCCGGATGCTCTCCCGCAGAAAAGGATAGTCTGCCTCGTCATCTTCTTCATACCTTGCCCCCATCTTCCGTACCTGCCCTCTTTCTCTCTTGTCTTAGGAGCTCAGTATAGCATGAAAAAGCATCAGATTCCTCTATTATTTCTTAAAATTTCTTAAGAATTTGTGATTTTATTGCCAGGCTGATTCCCGGAATTGAATCGTCTCCGCAAATATTACTGCCTCCTCCAAAGCACAATGCCTTTCATTCATGGCGAACACGTAGCCCCAGGGAGAATCCTCTCGTCCAAAACAAACATACCAGATATTGGCGGACTGATACTCCTCTGGAATAGGCTTGCCTGCCTCAGCAGCCTCCTCAATCTCGGAAACCGTATATTGGTCCACTTTCATCCTGCAAATTACCGCCTGCTCTTCACTCCATTCCACTGTCATCCACTCCGTGGTGCGCTCCGCATGGTCATATCCCAGTTCCGCTCCTTTCAAAACGCCCTCCTCAAATACAAGAAGGTCAGACGGAACCTGCATAAAGCAGGCCGTAGTTCTCCACTCCGGCGTCCCCCATGCACTACTGCCCTGAGAGTATTCCGATTCCTCTTGCTACCATCTGTAGGTCATGCCTTTCCATGAACCGTCACCCAGATCTGTCCGAAATTGATATGGCTTCATACTGGTATAAATATTGTGCGCCTCATAGCTATCATCCCTTCTGCCCTCCGGGAACCAATATCTCCTGATCCACAGAAAGAGTTCCCCGGTTCCCTCACTCAGGGCATCAACCCCCTCTGGCGTAAGATCCCCATAGGTAGCTCCCAGATGATCGTTGGATCTTTCTAAAGATAAATTTTCAATATGATTATCCTCTGGTCGGTAACGGATTCGGAGACTGAAATCTATTCCCATTGTTGGATCAAAAAACGGGCATGTCACATAAGCAGTTCCTCCTGCTTCATCTCCTCCGGCAGATTCATCCCCTCCGGCAGATAGATCCGGGGACGAAAGACTCCCAGCACAAAGGAAGTGGGAAGCTTTTCCTTATAATATATCCATGGGACAGGCCATTTTCCCCAACGGAGCAGTCCCTGTCCTGCGGCCGTCTCCTGCTCCTCCATCTCATACGCTCCCCTCAGGCCTCTGATAAACACTGCAAGGGAAATCCCACCATACAGCAGCATTGCCAGGCATCCGGTACACCAGAGTATTCCGGCAGCCCCCGGCAGCTTTCGCAGAGAAGTCCCAATAGCCCCCTCCCGGTTCTGTGTGGATTTCGTCTGGCTCCGTGCAGGTTCCGGCCCATTCTGTGCAGATGCCGTCCAGTTCTCATCTTCCGGGAAGAATGTTTCAGTCCCAGGCACCGGCAGAAGAACCTCCGTCTCCGGACCGGCAGAAAACTCCTCCGGGATATACTGCACCGTTCCCTGCTGCGCTGCAGGGGCATTTACCATTCCCAGCAGAGATACCGGCAGGGAAAAGGATACCGGACATAGCAGCCGAAACAGCACCACTGCCCAGAGGCCATAGGAAATGCTCTTGGGCGCCCTGCGCAAAACCAGACGCAACAGAAGTACTGCGGCAATCACCACAGTGCCTGTCAGACTCATATTCAGTATCCTGATAAAAGCTTCCTGCAACATCGCTATCTCCCCTTTCTGTCCGGCCGTTATTGATCCTCAAATATTTGTCAAGGAAAATACCATATAAAAAGAACTCCCATTCAGCTATTCACATAAATGAGAGTTCTTTGATATTCTATTCAAAAAAGCTTTCCCTTACAGGAATTCCTTAACGGACTTATACACACCCTCTGCGTCCAAACCGTACTTCGCCACCAGAGCCGCTGCGGAGCCGGACTCGCCAAACACATCCTGCATACCGATCTTCTTCACAGGAGTGGGCAGCTTTGCGCTTAAGCAGTCACACACTGCGCTGCCCAGGCCGCCGATTACGGAGTGCTCCTCCACGGTTACCACCTTCCCTGTCTTTTTCGCACTGTTTATGATAATCTCTTCATCCAGGGGCTTGATGGTACAGATATTGATTACCTCTGCGCTGATGCCCTCTGCTGCCAGCTTCTGAGCTGCGCCCAGTGCGGAATCCACACAGATACCGGTAGCCACGATGGTCACATCCGTACCTTCCTTTACCACACTGCCCTTGCCGATCTCAAAATGATAGTCCGGTCTGTCATTAATAACAGGCACTGCAGCACGGCCGAACCTGATGTAAACGGGGCCATCATAAGTAAGCGCTGCCCGAACCGCCGCTTTCGCCTCCACATCATCGGAGGGGCACATTACCACCATACCGGGAATGGTTCTCATCAATGCCAAATCCTCATTACACTGATGGGTAGCGCCGTCCTCGCCCACGGTAATACCCGCATGGGTAGCGCCAATCTTCACATTCAGGTGGGGATATCCCACAGAGTTACGAACCTGCTCGTAAGCCCTTCCTGCCGCAAACATGGCAAAGGAGCTCACAAAGGGGATCTTGCCTACAGTTGCCAGACCCGCTGCAATACCTACCATGTTGCACTCTGCAATACCGCAGTCAATATGCCTGTCAGGATAAGCCTTCTTAAAAATACCGGTCTTGGTTGCTGCCGCCAGGTCGGCATCCAGCACTACCAGCTGAGGAAACTCCTCGGCAAGCTCTTTTAATGCATTGCCATAGCTTTCACGGGTTGCGATCTTCTTAATTGCGTCTGCCATTATGCCTGCCCCTCCTTCTCTAACTCTTCTGCGATCCTGTCCAAATCAGCCATCGCCACCGCATACTCCTCATCATTGGGAGCCTTGCCGTGCCAGTCCACATTGTTCTCCATGAAGGATACGCCCTTACCCTTCAGGCTGTGCATCACGATACAGGTAGGCATGCCCTTAGTCTCCCTTGCCTCCTGAAACGCAGCTCTGATCTGATCAAAATCATGGGCGTCAATACGAATCACATGGAAATTGAATGCTTCAAACTTCTTATCAATGGGATAAGGAGAGCATACCTGATCGATGGGGCCGTCGATCTGCAGATTGTTGTTATCCACGATCACACACAGATTGTCAAGCTTACGGTGTCCGGCAAACATAGCAGCCTCCCATACCTGGCCTTCCTCAAGCTCGCCATCGCCCAGCATCGTATATACACGGAAGCTTCTGTTATCCATTTTACCGCCCAATGCCATACCGACTGCGGCAGAGATGCCCTGTCCCAGGGAACCGGAAGACATATCCACGCCGGGAATATGTACACAGGGATGTCCCTGAAGATAGGATCCCAGCTTTCTTAAGGTAACCAGATCCTCCACCGGGAAATAACCTCTGTTGGCCAATGCGGAATATAAGCCTGGCGCAGTATGTCCCTTGGATAAAACAAAACGATCTCTGTCCTCTTTTTGCGGATCTGCAGGATCAATATTCATCTCCTCAAAATACAGGAATGTAAACATGTCTGCCGCTGACAAAGATCCGCCGGGATGTCCTGCTTTTGCACTGTGTACAGCAGTTACAATGCCCTTACGAACGTCATTAGCACGCTTTTTCAGCTCTAAATTGTCCATTGCTTCCTCCTTCTGCCGCACCTTGCGGCACACTCATTTTTTGTCCTTCAAGACTTGCTTGCGAGTCTTGGTGCGGGATTCGGGTCGGCTTAAGCCCACATAATATATCTCCGAATCCCTGCGCATCCATGCAGAGCGTATATCAGATGGGGAATTGACACCCGCCACTGATACGAATTTGTTACTCACCGCCTATAGAGGCGGGAGTCATCTCACATCTGATATACTAGCATAAAAAATACTTCCCGTCTATATATACCGAGAAATTTTCCTGATTGTGTTCGAGCACAGTGCCCTTTTACAGCTCTTTCTGACCATAATAGGCATTGGCTCCATGCTTGCGGTAATAGTGCTTATCCTGCAGCTCCTGGGGTGCGGGCTGGATCCTTGCATTGATCACCTCTGCACGATAAGCCATCTTTGCTACCTCCTCCAGCACCACAGCGTTATGCACAGCATCCCCCGCATCCTTGCCCCAGGCAAAGGGGCCGTGATTCTTGCACAGTACTGCGGGCACTGCCATGGGATCTTTATTCATCCGCCTGAATTCATTCACGATCAAGTGCCCGGTGTTCTCCTCGTAGGCCTCCTCGATCTCCTCTTTGGTCAGGCATCTGACACAGGGCACCGCACCGTATATATAATCGGCATGGGTAGTCCCATAGCAGGGAATGTCCCTTCCAGCCTGAGCCCAGCTGGTGGCGTAGGAAGAATGGGTATGTACCACACCGCCGATCTCCGGGAATGCCTTGTACAGCTCAAGATGCGTGGCGGTATCGGAGGAGGGATTATATCTGCCCTCCACCTTCTTGCCGTTTAAATCCAAAACCACCATATCCTCCGGCTTTAATCTGTCATACTCCACTCCGCTGGGCTTGATCACAAAGAGACCGCTCTTCCTGTCAATGGCACTGACATTGCCCCAGGTAAAGGTCACCAGACCATAGCGGGGCAGATCCATATTGGCTTCATATACCTTTTTCTTTAATTCCTCTAACATGTTTGCCTCCTGTTTTCAATTCCGCAACTGCTGTTTTCAGCTCCGCAGCCCCTCTACTGCGGCTTTCTCTGCCGGCAGGGCTGCCTTATATTTTTCAATGAAAGCATCAAATCCGGCCACATCCTCCGCCTTAGGTGCGATGGTAGTTCCGCTCTGCCCTGCGAAGATTCTGTCAGAGAGATAATCCGGCAGCGTCTCTCCGTGAGCCTTCTCCGTCATATAGCATGCCAGGATCGCCATACCCCAGGCGCCTCCCTCGCTGGCAGTATCCATCACCGTAACAGGTGCATTCATGGCTGCGGCCATCAGCTGCTGTCCCACCACGGGGGTCTTGAACAGGCCGCCGTGTCCCATCAGCGAATCCACCTTCACCTGTTCCTCCTTCAGCAGGATGTCATTGCCGATTTTCAAAGCAGCCATGGCACTGTAGAGATGGCTCCTCATGAAATTGGCCAGGGTAAAACGGGCATCCGGCGTGCGGACAAACATGGGCCTGCCCTCATTCAGTCCTGTTACCGGCTCGCCGGAAAAGTAATTGTAGGCCAGCAGTCCCCCGCAGTCAGGTTCTGCCGTCAGCGCTTCTCTGTACAGGGTACCGTACAGCTCGTTTTTGTCGATCTTCATACCGAACTTACCGGCAAACTCCTCGAAAAGGCTCACCCAGGCATTCAGATCAGAAGTGCAGTTATTGCAGTGTACCATAGCCACGGGATATCCATCCGGTGTGGTTACCATATCGATCTCCTCATGCACCTGATTCAGAGCATGCTCCGTTACCACCATGGAGAAAATGGAGGTTCCGGCAGAAATATTGCCTGTGCGCACCCTGACACTGTTGGTGGCCGTCATGCCCGTACCGGCATCTCCCTCCGGAGGACACATGGGGGTTCCTGCCTCTAGTTCGCCGCTGGGATCCAAAAGCATGGCTCCCTCCTGCGTGAGTACACCGGCACTTGCACCGGCAGGAAGCACCTTGGGCAGGATCTCCCGCAGCTTCCAGGCAAAGCCCTGATCCGCCACCAGTTCGTCAAACTGTACAAGCATCTTTTGGTCATAGTCGCAGATCCCGGAGTCAATGGGGAACATGCCGGAAGCCTCTCCCACCCCCAGCACCTTTTCCCCGGACAGCTTCCAATGAATATATCCGGCCAATGTGGTAAAGAAGGTGATCTCCTTCACATGCTCCTCCCCGTTTAAGATTGCCTGATACAGATGGGCTATACTCCATCTCTGGGGAATATTAAAATGAAACAAAGGGGTCAGCCTGCTGCAGGCCTCTGCGGTCATGGTATTCCTCCAGGTACGGAAGGGTACCAGCAGTTCTCCCCCTCCGTTAAACGGCATATAACCATGCATCATGCCTGAGACCCCCAGGCCCCCAAGCTTTTTCAGGGCTATGCCATATCTGGCCTGTATATCCTCCTTCAGGCTCCGGTAGCAGCCCTGGAGTCCTTTCCAGATATCCTCCAGGCTGTAAGTCCAGATATTGTTTTCCAGACGATTCTCCCAGTCATAAGTTCCCAACGCTATGGGCTGATGCGTCTCATCCACCAGCACTGCCTTGATCCGGGTAGAGCCAAATTCAATACCCAATACTGTCTTTCCCGCTAAAATTGCTTCCCTGCTCATGTTTTACCTCCTGTTTTTGTTTTGCTCCTGCTGCACAATACTCTTTCATGCCACAGATATTCACGCCTTTCTATATCTTCAGTATAGTGCTTTTTCCAGTCTTTGGTCAATATCCTTTAATGAATTTTTAAATATCTCAACTTTCACTATGAAATTATGTTAAAACTGATTCCGGTTTTCCGGCTTTAGCACTCTGCATGATGGACAATTCTTTCCGCATATAATGCACTAACATTTGATTCCTGGAGTCTGCCTTGAGAAGACATAATAAGCTTACCTGGCGGCAACTGCTGGCAGCCATCGCTCTGCTGCTCCTCTTTTCTGCCCTGACTCTGTTTCTGTATCATTTTTATCACAATAAGCAGCAGTTTCAGCATGCTGCCGAGGAATTGTTTCAACAGGAGATGGAACAAAATACCCTGAACATGCACTACACCATCGCTCATCCCGCTGCTTTTGGCATCCAGGACTATGAAGCCGTCCTGCCCGGCTATGTCTCCGGTAGCCGTCAGACTAGGTTGGAAGAATTGTCAAAGCAGATACAGATCTGGACAAAGCTCTCCGACCAGGGGTTAAGCGCTGTGGATGCATATACCTGCAGACTTCTGGCACTTTCCATGGAAAATACCTTTCAGCTGCAGTCTCACGCCTATTATGAGGAGCCCTTGTCCCCCGCTTCCGGCATGCAGAGCCAGCTTCCCATTCTGCTGGCCGAATATACTTTCCGGGATGAGCGGGATGTGGAGGACTACTTATCCCTCCTCTCCCAGACCGGCGATTACTATGACAGCCTGCTGGTTTATGAGCAGGAAAAGGCGGCCGCAGGGCTGTTCATGAGTCCGGTCTCTCTGGAAAAGGTGCGGGAGCAGTGCCGGCGGATTTTGACCAAAGAAAGCCTGGCAGAGGGTGAGCATTTTCTTCAGACTACCTTTCAGGAAAGGATCAACGCCCTCTATGTAAGGGGCGAAATCAGCCGGGAGTCGGCGCTTTCCGCCATTCGCCGCAACGAGGAGCTGCTTTCCTCCGTCCTGCTTCCGGCTTATGATCGCTTAGATCAGGGCTTGCAGCGGCTTTCCCTGCAGGCTGAGGCGGATGCCCTGCTGCGGGACGGCTCCAGTGACCGGCTGCCCCGGGGACTCGCCGTCTATCCGGAGGGGCAGGAATATTACCGGCAGCTGCTGATTGCAGAGACATGCAGCTACCGTTCTCCCGAAGAACTGTATGAGCTGTTGAAAAACCAGCTGCTGACAGAGATGAATACGCTCAGCCAATTGCTTCAGGAGCATCCCGAAAGCGTGCTGGCATCTGCGGCAGAGCAGTGCCTGGATGCCTTCCCTTACTGGCAGCCGGAGCAGATGCTGACGGATCTGCAGACACGGATGGCGGCAGATTTTCCTGCTTTAACCATGAACGGGGAAAGCGTTCCCGCCGTAACGGTCAAGGCGGTGTCCGACTCCCTAGCCGATTATTGTGCCCCGGCCTTTTACCTGACGCCCCCTCTGGACGATACCTCTGCCAACGTCATTTATATGAATGAGAAAGATAAGCCCAATGCTCTGGAGCTGTATACCACGCTGGCCCATGAGGGCTACCCCGGTCACCTGTACCAGTCCGTCTACAGCCGCCGCTATCTGGCCGGCCAAAATGCGGATCCGGTGCGCCAGCTGCTGGGATACAGCGGCTATCAGGAGGGCTGGGCTCTGTATGTGGAGTTCATCGCCTATGACTATGCCAGCGCCCTGATGCAGGAGAATGGAAGCACTGAAGCCGCCTGGTATATTCAGGCAGAAAAATACAACCGCAGCCTACTGCTCTGTCTCTACTCCCTGCTGGATCTGATGATCCATTACGATGGGGCTGACTGTGAACAGATCGCCACGGTACTGGCCAATTTCGGAATCAGCGATCCGGCCACAGCCCAGACCATTTACACCTATATTGCAGAAGAGCCCGCTAACTACCCGAAATATTATGTAAGTTATCTGGAGATCCTTCAGCTGCAGCAAAAAGCCCGCTCCCTATGGGGCGCTGACTATACGGATCTGCGTTTTCATACTTTTATCCTAAATATGGGGCCATCGGATTTTACCAGCCTGGCAGAGGCCCTGGAAGCTGCCAGGCCCCAGGCCCTGGATCAGAAATCCTGAAATGCAATCAGGCTTCTTCCCGCATGCTGTCCAGATATCCCCGATCCCACAGCAGGATCTTCAGCTTACGGGCCACCTCCACTGCCGGGCGGGTAAAATACTGATTGGTCATCACCGCTCCCACCATCCGGTCGTAATAATCCCTTCCGGCATAGGCCTCCTGCACTGCTTTCACTCCCACCGGGCCGTCATAACGCTTACATTGGATCGCATAAGTCACTCCGTCCCGCTCTGCCAGAATATCTACGCCGTAGTCGCCGCTGCCCTTGGTTACCTCCACCTCCAGAAAGCCCGTCCGCCGCAGCAGCTCCGCACAGTAATATTCAAACTCATGTCCTTCCATCAGATCCATGTCGCCCGGTTTTCGGCGCCTGACTCTGCGCAGGATCAGCAGCGCCGCCGCTGCAAGCCCCGTCAATACCGCCAATAACAGGATTCCCATATATAGTCCATTCTCTTCCGTCATCCTCAGTCCCTGCCCCTTGATACGCTATTTTCTTCCATTTTATCAGGTTGCCCCCGCTCCGGCAAGTCCAATC
>CALWLO010000077.1 GCA_944381545.1 uncultured Acetatifactor sp.
AGATTGTGTTTACAGGAGTAAAGAATCCCTGTGTGTCTGCATATTATGATAACACCCTTATGTGCTACTCCTTCTCCAAGTCCCTGTCCCTGCCCGGCGAGCGCATCGGCTATGTGGCTGTCAATCCGGCGTGTGCAGAGGCGGAGACCCTTGTCAATATGTGCGGACAGATTTCCCGGGGAATCGGACATAACTGTCCTCCCTCCATTATTCAGCTGGCAGTGGCGCAGGTGCTGGATAAGACGGCGGATTTGAGCGTATATGAGACCAATATGAACCTGATCTACGATACATTGGTGGAATTGGGCTTCACGGTGGTAAAACCGGGAGGTACCTTTTATATTTTCCCCAAGGCACTGGAAGAGGATGCCAAGGCGTTTTGCCAGAAAGCACTGAAATATGATTTGATTTTAGTGCCCTCCGATACCTTCGGGACGCCGGGATACTTCCGTATGGCCTACTGCATTGATACGGAAAAGGTAAAAAGATCCCTGGAGGCGCTTCGCAGATTCGTGGAGACAGAATACGGAACCTGCAGGAAAGGAAACTAAACCATGTTGGAAATGATAAAAGCAATTATTTATGGCATTGTAGAAGGCATTACCGAGTGGCTGCCCATCAGCAGTACGGGTCACCTGATTCTGCTGGAGGAGCTGATGCCCTTTGCCGGCATGAGCGAGGATTTTTTTAAAATGTTCGATGTGGTGATTCAGCTGGGAGCCATTCTTGCAGTGGTGGTACTGTTCTGGAACAAGCTCTGGCCTTTTGCGCTTACGGCAAAATCCCGGGCGCAGAATCCCGGCAGGATCTCCTGGCTGCGGCAGGATATTCTGATCATGTGGTTGAAGATCCTGGTGTCCTGCGTGCCGGCGGCGATTATCGGCGTGCTGTTTGACGATGTGCTGAATGCGTTGTTTTACCGCTACGAGGTGGTGGCGCTGGCGCTGATCATTTTCGGTATTGCCTTTATCGTCATCGAAAACTGGAATCGGGAAAGAACACCCCGGATCAATTCCCTGGCGGAGATTACCTATCAGACGGCATTGCTGGTGGGTGTCTTCCAGGTGCTTGCGGCGGTTTTCCCGGGAACCTCCCGTTCCGGTGCTACTATCGTGGGAGCGCTGCTGATCGGAGTGTCCCGCACGGTGGCGGCAGAGTACACTTTTTTCCTGGCCGTACCGGTGATGTTCGGCGCCAGTTTGTTGAAGCTGGTAAAGTTCGGCTTCCACTTTACGGCCCTGGAACTGGGGGCGCTGCTGACAGGGTGTGTGGTGGCCTTTGCAGTGTCCGTCTTTGTCCTTCGCTTTCTGCTCAGCTATATCAAAAAGCATGATTTTAAGGTATTTGGCTGGTATCGAATCGCATTGGGGATCCTTGTGCTGGTTTCCTTTGGCCTTTGGCTGTAAACCGTATCAAAAAAGCCTTTTATTATTGAAAAAAGTTGTAATTATGCCCAAGAACCTTGAATTTATGGGGCTCTGGGACAACAAAATGTCAAATTTTCAATAAAAAGTTGACTTTTTGAAAAAAAGGGAATAAACTGTAGCCTAACAAGGATTGTAATTTAAAAACGTAATATATATATGACCTTGTGCGGAACATATGGAAATAGCCTGTAGTAAATGAAAGGAGAAGTGACTATGGCAGCAACCAAGAAGAATGCAACTGTAAGTAAGGAAGAACCCAAGCCTGCAGCTAAGGCTACTGTAAAGAAAACATCTGTTAAGACTCAGGCACCCAAGGCAGAAGCACCTAAGACAGAGGAAGCAATCGCTCAGGCGCCTAAGGCAGAGAAAGTAAAGACAGAGCTTAAGCCTGCCGCTGAGAAGAAGCCTGCGGTTAAGACAGCAGCAGCTAAGCCTGCGGCAAAGAGGACGGCCTCAATACAGAGATTACGTTACAGTTTTCAGGCAAGTCTTTCAGCCAGGGTGAACTGATCAAGATTGCCAAGGATGTATGGCAGTATGACCTGCAGCAGAAAGAGGCTGACCTGACCAGCATCGAGCTGTATGTGAAGCCGGAGGAGAATGTGGCTTACTATGTAATGAACAAAGAGTTCACCGGCAGCTTCTATTTATAGGTTATAAGACGTTTTGGGAAAAGCAGAATATATGCGGGGAGAGTACAGCCCAGGAAAAGATGTCCGGGCTGTGCTTTTTTTGTTCTATGCTTTATTACAGGTTTAGAATTATTTTAGAAATAATTTTGGGGAAAGCAGTTGACAATATGTGGGGTAAGTGATATTTTAATTCTAGTAAGTGTTAGCACTCCATCGAGTTGAGTGCTAATAACTGAAAAGATAAGGAAGGCGGATGGAAATGCAGTTGGATGAAAGAAAGACAAAAATATTGCAGGCCATCATCCGGAACTATCTGGAGACGGGCGAACCGGTCGGAAGCAGGACGATCAGTAAGTACACCGATCTGAACTTAAGCTCCGCAACAATACGAAACGAGATGGCAGACCTGGAGGAATTGGGTTATATTCTTCAGCCCCACACCTCTGCCGGACGGATCCCTTCGGATCAAGGCTACCGCTTCTATGTGGATTGCATGATGGAACAGAAGGAGCGGGAAGTGGTAGAGATGAAGGAGATGCTGCTGGAAAAGCAGGATCGTATGGAGAATCTGCTGAAGCAGGTGGTGAAGGTTCTGGCCCAGAATACGAAGTATGCCACTATGATCAGCGCACCGCAGACCCATGGGGGCAAGGTAAAGTTCATTCAGCTGTCCCGGGTGGATTACAATCAGATTCTGGCGGTAATCGTGGCGGAGGGAAATATCATTAAGAACAATATTCTCCAGGTGACTCAGGAGTTGGATGACGAGACCTTGCTGAAACTGAATATTCTGCTGAATACCCATCTCAATGGTCTGACCATGGGAGAGATTAATCTGGGGATGATCGCCGCTATGAAGCAGCAGGCAGGTATCCACAGCGATATTGTCAGCGAGGTGATTGATGCGGTGGCCGAGGCCATGAAGGAAGATGAGGATCTGGAGATTTATACCAGCGGCACCAATAACATATTCCGCTATCCGGAGCTGGCCGATCAGCAGAAGGCCAGCGAGCTGATTTCTACCTTTGAAGAAAAGAATCTGCTGAGCGAGCTGGTTCAGGAGACTTTGTCAGATGAATCCAATACCGGGATTCAGGTATACATCGGCGAGGAGATGCCGCTTGGCGGAATGAAAGACTGCAGCCTGGTAACGGCCACCTATGAGCTGGAGGAGGGAATGAAGGGCACGATAGGAATTATCGGCCCCAAGCGTATGGATTATGACAAGGTTGTAGGAACGTTACAGACGCTGAAGAACCAGCTGGACGAATTATATAAGAAAACATGATTTATGCAGTACGGCAGCGGAATAGGAAATAAGAAAGGGATGATGGCATGGCGGATCAGGAAAAGGACATTTTGAAAGAAGAGAAGGCGGAGGAGACTGCAGAAGATACCGGAGCCGGGGAAGCGGTGGAAGAGAGCGCCGGAGAGGCTTTAGAGGAACAGCAGGACGGCGGGCAGGCCGAAGAGGCAGAGACAGCAGAGGAGACTGCGCCGGAGGGAGAGGATCCCAAGAGCTGGGCAGAGAAGCGCGCAGCGAAAAAACAGGCGAAGCAGGATAAGAAAGCGGATGCCGCTAAGGAGAAGATTGCAGAGCTGGAGGACAGGGTGAAGCGTCAGCTGGCCGAGTTTGAGAACTTCCGCAACAGAACCGAAAAAGAAAAGCAGGCGATGTTTGAGACCGGAGCAAAAAGCGTCATTGAGAAGATCCTTCCGGTGATCGACAATTTTGAGAGAGGCTTGGCCACCGTTCCTGCCGAACAGCAGGGAGATGCTTTTGTAGAGGGTATGAGTAAGGTCTACAAGCAGATGATGGCAGAGCTGGAGAATATTGGGGTAAAGCCGATTGAAGCCGTGGGCTGTGAATTTGATCCGAATCTGCACAATGCGGTGATGCAGGTGGAGGATGAGGAATTGGAATCCGGCACAGTGGCGCAGGAGCTGCAGAAGGGTTATACCTACAGAGACTCCGTTGTAAGGCACAGCATGGTTTCTGTAGTTTCATAAATAAAGTAGTTTCAATATTTCGTTCCATATAGAATGAGAATATAGAATGAGGAGGACAAAAATATGAGCAAGATTATTGGTATCGATTTAGGAACAACCAACAGCTGTGTAGCTGTGATGGAAGGTGGTAAGCCCACCGTTATCGCTAATGCAGAGGGCTCAAGGACTACCCCTTCCGTAGTAGCGTTCACCAAGACCGGCGAGAGACTGATCGGTGAGCCTGCTAAGCGTCAGGCAGTGACCAACGCAGAGAAGACCATTTCCTCTATTAAGAGAGAGATGGGTACGGATCACAAGCGTACCATTGACGATAAGAAGTATTCCCCTCAGCAGATCTCTGCTATGATCCTGCAGAAGCTGAAAGCAGATGCAGAGAGCTATCTGGGTGAGAAGGTAACAGAGGCCGTGATCACGGTTCCCGCTTACTTCAATGACGCACAGCGTCAGGCCACCAAGGATGCCGGTAAAATTGCCGGTTTGGATGTAAAGCGTATTATCAATGAGCCTACGGCTGCGGCGCTGGCTTATGGCCTGGACAATGAAAAAGAGCAGAACATCATGGTATACGACTTAGGCGGCGGTACCTTTGATGTATCCATTATTGAGATTGCAGACGGAGTCATCACGGTGCTGGCAACCAACGGTGATACTTTCCTGGGTGGTGATGATTTTGATAACAAGATTACCCAGTGGATGATTGACGAGTTCAAGAAGACCGAGGGCGTAGACTTATCCAATGATAAGATGGCTATGCAGAGATTGAAGGAAGCGGCTGAGAAGGCAAAGAAGGAGCTGTCCAGCGCCATGACCACCAATATCAATCTGCCTTTTATCACGGCCACTGCGGACGGCCCTAAGCACTTTGATGTAAACCTGACCCGTGCGAAGTTCGATGAGCTGACCCATGATCTGGTAGAGAGAACCGCTATTCCGGTACAGAATGCTATGAAGGATGCAGGGCTGACCAATGCGGATTTGGGCCAGGTACTGCTGGTAGGCGGTTCCACACGTATCCCTGCCGTACAGGAGAAGGTAAGACAGCTGACCGGCAAGGAGCCCAGCAAATCCCTGAATCCTGACGAGTGCGTGGCAATCGGCGCATCCATCCAGGGCGGTAAGCTGGCAGGCGATGCAGGTGCAGGCGAGATTCTGCTGCTGGATGTAACGCCTCTGTCCCTGTCCATTGAGACCATGGGCGGCGTAGCGACCAGACTGATTGAGAGAAATACTACCATCCCTACCAAGAAGAGCCAGATCTTCTCCACTGCGGCAGACAATCAGACCGCTGTAGATATCAATGTGGTACAGGGTGAGAGACAGTTTGCAAGGGATAACAAGTCCTTAGGACAGTTCCGTCTGGATGGCATCCCTCCTGCAAGAAGAGGTGTTCCTCAGATCGAGGTTACTTTTGATATTGATGCCAACGGTATTGTAAATGTATCCGCTAAGGATCTGGGCACCGGCAAGGAGCAGCATATCACCATCACCGCAGGCTCCAATATGTCCGATGATGAGATCGAGAGAGCGGTCAAGGAGGCTGCTGAGTACGAGGCTCAGGATAAGAAGCGCAAAGAGGCTGTGGAGGCCAGGAACGATGCGGATGCCTTTGTATTCCAGACAGAGAAAGCCATGGAAGAGGTTGGCGATAAGATCAGCGAGAGTGACAAGACTGCTGTGCAGTCCGACCTGGAGGCTGTTAAGGCCATCCTGGAGAGAACCAAGGATCAGGAGATGAGCGACAGCGACCTGGATGAGCTGAAGGCTGCAAAGGAGAAGCTGACAAACAGTGCGCAGTCCCTGTTTACCAAGATGTATGAAAATATGCAGCAGGCACAGGGCGGCCAGGCAGGTCCCGATATGGGTAATTTCAGCGGCGGTGCAGGATCTGATGCGGGCAGTGCTTCTGCTCCTGAAGATGATGTCATTGACGGAGATTTCAGAGAGGTATAAAAGAATTGCTTTATGCCGTGGAAGAATGGCTCTTTATGAGCCATTCTTCATGTGGTTATGACAGCATGCGGGAAAAAGGAATAAGGTTTTGCCCTTGTAGAGAATGGGAACAGACAACGGAGGTCATATTATATGGCAGAACAGAAACGCGATTATTACGAAGTCCTTGGTGTAGACAGGAATGCGGATGAGGCAGCAATTAAAAAAGCATATAGGGGATTGGCGAAGAAGTACCATCCGGATGTAAATCCCGGAAATGCAGAGGCCGAAAAGAAATTCAAGGAAGCATCTGAGGCTTATGCTGTTTTGAGCGATCCGGAAAAGAGACGCCAGTATGACCAGTTTGGCCATGCAGCCTTTGAGGGCGGTGCCGGCGGCGCCGGAGGGTTTGATTTCAGCGGTACGGATTTCAGCGATATATTTGGTGATATATTCGGTGATTTCTTTGGCGGCGGACGGAGCAGGGGTGCAAATAACGGCCCCATGAAAGGAGCCAATCTGCGTACCAGCATACGGATTACCTTTGAAGAGGCAGTGTTTGGCTGCGAGAAAGAGATCGAGCTGACAGTCAAGGAGACCTGTAAGACCTGTAAGGGAAGCGGCGCCAAGCCCGGCACCAGTCCCGAGACCTGTTCCAAGTGCGGCGGTAAGGGCCAGGTTGTCTTCACCTCTCAGTCCTTCTTTGGAACCGTGCGGAATGTGCAGGCCTGTCCGGACTGTCAGGGAACCGGTAAGATCATCCGGGAAAAATGTGCGGACTGCAGGGGCACCGGCTATGTCCCGATGAAAAAGCGTTATGCCGTGGATATTCCCGCCGGTATTGATAACGGACAGTGCAAGCGTCTGCCCGGGCTGGGAGAGCCGGGCACCAACGGAGGGCCCAGAGGCGATGTGCTGGTAGAGGTGGTGGTAGGGCGCCATCCCATCTTCCAGAGACAGGATTATAATATTTTCTCAACTGTGCCGATTTCCTTCGCTGTAGCGGCCTTAGGCGGTGAGATTGTCATTGATACGGTGGACGGCAAGGTCATCTATGATGTGAAAGCCGGTACGCAGACAGACACCAAGGTGCGCTTAAAGGGTAAGGGAGTGCCTACGCTGCGCAATAAGGAGGTACGGGGCGACCACTATGTGACGCTGGTGGTGGAGGTGCCTGATAAATTGTCCCATGAGGCCAGGGAGCTGCTGCGCCAGTTTGATGCGGAAAGCGGCGACAGCCTGAATGCAGCCAAAAACCTTCAGAAGGAAGAAAAGACCAGCGACCCCAAGGACAGTAAGGACGGTAAAGATAAGAAGAAAAAGTTCTGGAAATAAAATAGCTTGTCTATCAACAGGCATGATGTGCGTAAATCGTATAGCATGCCTGTTTTTTGCCGGAGCATAGATGCCGGAATAATTTGCTTTACAGTAACAAATAGTTACGATATTATAGACTATGGAAGATCCATATCTCTGTTAAGGAAGCTTTCGGCGTTAAGGCCCGGGCACGGACGGGCGGAAACAGATATTTCTAAGGGCAATGAACGGAGAAGACGAGATGGGTGTCATTCATTTAGAAGATTAGTTAAAGGAGAGAAAAGAGTATGAAAACAAGGAAAAATTATTTTACAGGCGTCTTGATGTCAATTCTAATGCTGGCTATTTTGGCCGGATGCAGTGCAACCAGATCCAAGGCATTCACATTTTCCATTGATAATGGGGATATGATCAGGGTGTCCCTGGATACCTCGGACAGCTATGACATTACCTCCGATCTGCCCTTTGTGATTTCCTGCGGGGATGAGACCTTAAGCCAGGGCATATTCATCCATAGTGATGTCTATGAGCAGTATGCAGGCCTAGTGGACAGCGACGAGAGTGCAGTTCTGCTGGATTCCGGTACGAAGGACGGCAATGCATACATATTCTGGTCTTATAACGACTCGGAATACAACTATGCGATCCTTATCGGCGGTTCCGATACGGGGATCCTTCTGGCAAATAATGTATCAGAGGAATCGGCAAGACAATGCTTTGACCGGCTTACCGTATCTGCTGAAGAATAAAAAACAGGAAAAGGGTGCCCCATTTCATCTGGCGGCACCCCTTTGCATTTTTACCGCAGCAATTCAAACCCATATTCATTACAGCCGCCGGAATTAATATTTGACACGCTTTTGATAAGATTGTACAATCTAAGGGATGCATCGGACGTAAGAGCGCACCGGGCATGACAGAAAGGACGGGCATATATGAAATGGGTAAGGTTCAGAATTAAGACGGTGACGGAAGCGGAGGACATGATCATCAGCTCCCTGTATGATATTGGCCTGGAGGGGGCACAGATTGAGGACAAGGTGCCTCTGACTGCCCTGGAAAAGGAGCAGATGTTTGTGGATATCCCGCCGGAGAGCCAAGAGGATGACGGCATTGCCTATCTGAGCTTTTTTGTGGAAAAAAAGGATGACGGCAGCCTGGAGGTGCTGGGCGAGCCGGCGGATGTGCAGACGGTCCTGGAAAAAGTCAGGCAGGAGCTGGAGACCATCCGCATGTTCATGGATATCGGCGAGGGAAGCGTTGCGGTGGATGAGACCGAGGATATTGACTGGATCAATAACTGGAAGCAGTATTTTCATCAATTCTATATAGATGACATTCTTGTCATTCCTTCCTGGGAAAGGATAAAGCCGGAGGATACGGGCAAGCTGGTGCTGCATATTGACCCGGGAACTGCATTCGGCACCGGTATGCACGAGACGACCCAGCTGTGTATCCGCCAGCTGAGAAAGCATATCACCGGTGACACCGAGCTTTTGGACGTGGGAACCGGAAGTGGAATTCTGGCAATTCTCTCTCTGATGTTCGGCGCAAAACACGCCGTCGGTACGGATTTGGATATCTGTGCGGTGGAGGCGGTAGCCCAGAACTGTCAAGTGAACGGCATCGACCCGGCACAGTTTGAATTGCTGATCGGAAATATCATTACCGATAAGGAAATCCGGGACAAGGTGGGTTATGAGCGCTATGATATTGTGGTTGCCAATATTTTGGCGGACGTACTTGTGCCCCTAACCCCTGTCATTGTGAACCAGCTAAAGCCGGGTGGGATTTACATCACCTCCGGCATTATTGACGATAAAGAGCAGACCGTTGTGGATGCTGTGAAGGCGGCGGGACTTAAGGTGCTTGAGATTACCTGTCAGGGAGAGTGGGTGAGCGTCACAGCACAGAAAGAAAAGTAATGGTTCGTTCATAGGAGACGAAAATGTACCAATTTTTTGTAGATCCAACCCAAATCAATATAGGTGACAAACGCATCACAATTCTCGGCGGTGACGTAAACCACATTAAAAATGTGCTTCGCATGAAAATCGGCGAGGAGATTGCTGTCAGCGACGGGCAGGACGGAAAGGAATACCGCTGCGGGATTCTTTCTTTGGAGGAGGACTGCATTCTCTGTGAGCTGCGTTTTATCAAGGAGGATGGGGTGGAACTGCCCTCCCGGATTTATTTGCTGCAGGGATTGCCCAAGACGGATAAGATGGAGATGATCGTACAGAAAGCGGTGGAGCTGGGGGCTTATCAGGTGATCCCGGTGGCCACCCGCAGATCTGTGGTAAAGCTGGAGGAGAAAAAAGCGGCTGCCAGGGTATCCCGCTGGCAGGCCATTGCAGAGGCGGCCGCTAAGCAAAGCAAGCGCAGGGTGATCCCCCGGGTGCAGCAGGTGATGAGCTTTCGGCAGGCGCTGGATTATATCAAAGAGATGCCGGTGAAGCTGATCCCCTATGAGTTGGCCGGGGATATGGACAGAACCAGAGAGATCCTGGAGGGCCTGAAGCCGGGGCAGGATATCGCTGTATTCATCGGGCCGGAGGGCGGTTTCGAGGAAGCAGAGATTGCCGAGGCTATGGAGGCGGGAGTAATCCCCATTACACTGGGCAAAAGAATCCTGCGGACGGAGACGGCCGGCATGACCCTGCTTTCCTGGCTGATGTACCGGCTTGAGGGGGAAGCGGACGCTGACTGATAGGGAAAGCCCTCCCGCATGATGGCGCAGGGCTAAGCCGTTCTGCATATGATATAATGACCTTATTCCTGGCAGGAAACGGCCGTATGGCCATCCATCATAATTGCGTATCAATTATGATAATTTATAGAAACCAGCAGCATTTTGGATCCGTCCGGGACAGGGCGGAGAGGGGAGATATAAACAGATGGAAGTATATTTGGATAATTCCGCAACCACGCGGACACTCCCTCAGGTGGCGGAGCTGGTCACACGGATCATGTGTGATGACTATGGAAATCCTTCCAGCATGCACCGCAAGGGCGTGGAAGCCGAGCAGTATCTGCGTTATGCCAGAGAAACTCTGGCAGGGATACTGAAAGTACAGGAGAAAGAGATTTTTTTTACCTCCGGAGGTACGGAGTCAGATAATATGGCACTGATCGGCTGTGCCATGGCAAACCGCAGAAGAGGGAATCATCTCATTACCACCCAGGTGGAGCATCCGGCCATTCTGCAGACGATGCAGTATCTGGAAAGCCAGGGCTTTCAGGTCACTTATCTGCCGGTAGACCGATGGGGGCGGATTTCCCTGAAGGATTTGGAGGCGGCAATTACCTCCCAGACCATTCTGGTATCCATTATGCACACCAACAACGAGGTGGGAGCGCTGCAGCCCATTGCAGAGGCGGGGGCGCTGATCAAGCGCCTGAATCCGGCAATTTTGTTTCATGTGGATGGGGTTCAGGGCTTTGGCAAGTTCCGGATTCTGCCCAAACGGATGAATATTGATCTGTTGTCGGTCAGCGGACACAAGATCCATGGGCCCAAGGGCGTAGGCTTTCTCTACGTGGGGGAGCATGTAAAGATCCTGCCCGTGGTCTATGGGGGTGGCCAGCAGAAAAACATGCGCTCCGGCACGGAAAATGTGCCCGGTATTGCCGGACTTGCCAAGGCAGCGGAGCTGATGTATGCTCATCTGGACGAGGATGTGCAGAGACTTTACGAACTGAAGGAATATTTTGTGGAGAAAATCAGCCGCATGCAGGGAATTCAGGTTAACGGCATTCCTGAGGAGGGCTGCAGGGCAACGGCGCCCCATGTGGTCAGCGTATCTGTTTCCGGGATCCGCAGCGAGGTGATGCTGCACGCCCTGGAGGAAAAGGGGATCTATGTTTCCGCCGGAAGCGCCTGCGCCTCCAATAAGCCCCAGACTTCAGCCACCCTCAAGGCCATGAAGCTGCCCAGGGAGCTGTGGGTGCCCCATCC
>CALWLO010000078.1 GCA_944381545.1 uncultured Acetatifactor sp.
TCAGCTTATCCAGCGCGGGCGATGATGAACCGATGAGCCTTGCGCATTCAGCACCGCTTGTAAGCTGTCCCTGAATGTAAAGGAAGGTATTATCCAGGAGGCCCTGGTAGAGACTATCGGCTGTTCCGGTATGACCCACTCCGCAGCTATGGCTGCTGAGATCCTGCCCGGTCTGACCGTAATGGAAGCGCTGAATACCGACCTGGTATGTGATGCGATTAATACCGCTATGCGGGAACTGTTTTTACAGATCGTATATGGCCGTTCCCAGAGCGCATTCTCTGAGGAGGGTCTGCCTGTAGGCGCCGGACTGGAGGATCTGGGTAAGGGGCTGCGCAGCCAGGTGGGTACGATGTATGGCACCCTGGCAAAGGGTCCCCGCTATCTGGAGATGGCAGAGGGTTATGTAACCGGTATTGCTCTGGACGCCGAGGATCAGATCATCGGCTATCAGTTTGTAAACCTGGGCAAGATGACCGACTTTATCAAAAAGGGTGACGATCCCACCACCGCATACGAGAAGTCCAAGGGTCAGTACGGCCGCGTGGCTGATGCCGTGAAGATTATTGATCCCAGAACCGATAAAGAAGTGAAATAAGAGAGAAGAGGAGGTAAAAAGTAATGGCGTTATTTGAATCATATGAAAGACGTATTGATCAGATCAATACAGTACTGAATAGTTACGGTATCTCTTCTATCGAAGAAGCCGAGAAAATTACCAAGGATGCCGGTCTGGATGTATATGAACAGGTGAAGAAGATTCAGCCCATCTGTTTTGAGAATGCATGCTGGGCTTACACAGTGGGTGCGGCAATCGCTATCAAGAAGAACTGCCGTAAGGCTGCAGATGCGGCGGCTGCTATCGGTGAGGGCCTGCAGGCTTTCTGTATCCCCGGCTCTGTGGCAGATACCCGTAAGGTAGGCTTAGGCCATGGCAATCTGGGTAAGATGCTGTTGGAGGAGGAGACGGACTGCTTCTGTTTCCTGGCTGGTCATGAGTCCTTTGCCGCTGCTGAGGGCGCTATCGGTATTGCCCAGAAAGCCAATAAGGTACGCCAGAAGCCTCTGCGCGTGATCTTAAACGGACTGGGCAAGGATGCTGCACAGATCATTTCCCGTATCAACGGCTTTACATATGTGGAGACCAAGTATGATCCCTACACCAATACCGTGGAGGAAGTATTCCGCAAGTCCTATTCAGATGGCCTGCGCTCCAAGGTAAATTGCTACGGAGCGAACAGTGTTCCCGAGGGCGTGGCAATCATGTGGAAGGAGAATGTGGATGTATCCATCACCGGTAACTCCACCAATCCCACCAGATTCCAGCATCCTGTAGCAGGAACCTATAAGAAGGAGAGGACAGAAGCCGGCAAAAAGTACTTCTCCGTTGCTTCCGGCGGCGGTACGGGACGTACCCTGCATCCCGATAATATGGCTGCAGGCCCCGCTTCCTATGGCTTTACGGATACTCTGGGCCGTATGCACTCCGATGCGCAGTTCGCAGGTTCTTCCTCCGTTCCCGCACATGTAGAGATGATGGGCCTGATCGGTATGGGCAACAACCCCATGGTAGGCGCTACCGTTGCAGTGGCGGTATCTATTGAGGAAGCTGCAGCTGCAGGGAAGTTTTAAAATCGCAATTTGAAAGGAGCTCTCCGCATATCAGCGGACAGCTCCTTTTTCTTCCTCAAAGCCTATCAGTAATCCGCCTTTTTCCGCATAGTAGCTGCAGAGCGCCCCGGTTTGGATGATCTCAATATCGGTTCCGTCAAAGGTTTCCTGGATCTGCAGCATCAGTTTTCTGGCGGTCTCTTCATTATGATTATGGGCGATGCGTATCCGTCCATTGGTATACCCCAGTTTTCCCATGCATTTCATAATGCAGGAGAGGGTACATTGTTCTCCCCGGCACTTGGAAAGCATTTCCAGTTCCCCCTTTGAACTGGCCTGCCCTACCACGCGAATCCCCAAGATACCGGCCAGCGCTGCAACGGTCTTGCTGACCCGCCCGTTTTTGGCCAGATTGCTTAAGGACTGCAGAGAAAACAGGAGATGGGTGTGCTGGGTATATGCCTGGATCTCCTGAAAAATCTGATTTCTGTCCAAGCCTGACAGGATCAGCTCCTGAAGCTTTTCCATGATCAGAATCATCTCCGGCCCGGTAGAGAGAGAGTCTATGACGTATACATGCCTGTCGGGATATTGCTTTTCATATTCCTCTTTAGCCATCATAGCGGAAGCATAGCTGCCCGAAAGGGAACTGGTAATGGTAACGCAGAAAACCGTTTCAGCATCCTCAAAAGCCTCAAGCCAGGTGCCGGTTCCGGGACAGGCGGTGCTGGAAGAGGTGCAGGAGGAGAGGGCCTCTTCCATATGCCGTAAATCTACAGATTCGTTATCAATAAACTCTTCCTCTCCCACAATAATATGCAGCGGCACAGAAGCAAACGGCACATGCTCCAGCGCAAAGACATTTGACGAGGAATCGGAAACAATTTTATATTTCATTTTTAAAACCTCCAAAAATAGTAATTTAAACTTTTATATCGGTTTTCTAAAAACCGATATAAACAGTGTACCAGCTGTGGAAAAACCTGTCAAGGGTTTTTGGAAAACTTTATTGACGCATTGGGAAACCCCCCTTATAATAATTAAGGAAAAGAGGAAGACTATTTATGGAAAAGGATATTCTGCGTTTTCATATGCCCCGCTATCAGGAGCTGCCGGATGTGGGGTTGTTTCTGGAGCAGACAGTAAAATATATCAACAGCTATCTGATGCCGCTGGGATGCATGGAGATCACGGCTTCCATGATCAGTAATTATGTAAAAAAGGGATATATCCAGAGCCCGGTGAAGAAACAGTATTATGCCGAGCAAATCGCCTATCTTTTTTTTATTGCCATCGTGAAAAATGTTCTTTCCATGGAAAATATTCAGAAGCTCTTTGAGATCCAGAAACAGACATATGATACGAAGGTCGCTTATAATTATTTCTGCCAGGAACTGGAGAATATGTTATATCACATTTTTGAAGTGAAGGATATCACTGCGGAAGCCGGCAATGACATGACCGGAGAGAAGAAAATGCTGCGGAGTACGATTATTGCCGTGGCACATATCATCTACCTCAGCCATTGTTTTGAAGAATTGTAAAGGAAGCATGACAGCATGAAAGTCTCTTCCGGAGAACTCCGGGCGGAGGCTTTCTATTCTATAGGAAAGTTCCTTTTCTGAATCCCCATTGGCACAGCAATCGGTTTGGAAGGGCGGAAACCTCTGATGGATAAAAAGCAGAATCTTTATATTGCAGTTGATTTAAAATCCTTTTATGCCTCCGTAGAATGCGTGGAGCGGCAGTTAGATCCCCTGACCACCAATCTGGTGGTGGCGGATGCGTCAAGGACGGAAAAGACCATATGTCTTGCCGTATCTCCGTCTCTGAAAGCCTACGGGATCCCCGGCAGAGCCAGGCTGTTTGAGGTGGTGCAGCGGGTAGAGGAGGTAAACAGGGAGAGACTGAGCAAAGCGCCGGGCAGACATTTTACCGGCTCCTCCTATGATGCCCAGGTGCTGAAGGAGCATCCGGAGCTGGAGCTTGCCTATATGATAGCGCCGCCCCGGATGGCCTTTTATATGGAGTACAGCACCGGCATATATCATATCTATTTAAAATATGTTGCACCGGAGGATATTCATGTTTACTCTATTGATGAGGTCTTTATGGATGTGACCCATTATTTGCAGACCTATCGCATGACGGCAAGGGAACTGGCATCCAGGATCCTGCAGGAGATTTTAGAGGCCACAGGGATCACTGCCACTGCGGGCATAGGGACAAATCTGTATCTGTGCAAGGTGGCAATGGATATTATGGCGAAACATGCAGTGCCGGACAAAAACGGTGTCCGTATCGGCGAACTGGATGAGATGAGCTACAGACGGCTTCTGTGGAATCACAGACCTCTTACGGACTTCTGGCGGGTGGGGCATGGCTATCAGAAGAGACTGGAGGAGGTGGGGCTTTTTACCATGGGGGATATAGCCCGGTGCTCTTTAGGCGGGGACGGAGATTATTATAATGAAGAACTCTTGTATCAGATCTTTGGCGTTAATGCGGAATTGCTGATCGACCATGCATGGGGCTGGGAGCCGGTTACCATGGAGCAAATCAAAGCCTATAGACCGGAAACCAGCAGCTTAAGCTCCGGCCAGGTGCTGCAGCGCCCCTATGATTTTGACGGCGGGAAGCTGATCGTACGGGAGATGACGGAGCTGCTGGTGTTGGAGCTGGTGGATAAAAAGCTGGTAACAGACCAGATGGTGCTTACCGTAGGCTATGATATCGGGAATATGGCGGATCCCGGGATACGCAGGCACTACAAAGGCGAAGTTGCCACGGATCGCTATGGAAGAAAAGTGCCAAAGCATGCCCATGGAACTGCCAATCTGGAAGGCTGGACTTCCTCCACCCGCAAAATCATGGATGCCGTGATGGATTTATACGACCGGATAGTGGATCCCGGGCTTTCTGTGCGCCGGGTAACTGTGGCCGCAAACCATCTGACAGACGAGACAGAGGCAGGGGAGATGGGACAGTTCGAGCAGTTAGAGCTGTTTACGGATTACGAGGCGCTGCAGAAGGAGAAAGAGAGGGAGATTGCCCGGCTTGCCAAAGAAAGGAAGCTGCAGGAAACCATGCTGGCCGTGAAAAAGAAATACGGGAAAAATGCGATATTAAAAGGGACGAACCTGCAGGAGGGCGCAACAACAAGGGAACGCAACCGTCAGATCGGAGGGCATAAGGAATGAAGGACGAAAGCCGGAACAGCTACGAGGATATGATCTGCCTGCCACATCATGTGTCAACCAGGCATCCGCAGATGCCGCTGTCTGACAGGGCAGCGCAGTTTGCTCCCTTTGCAGCTCTGAAGGGCTATGATGCAGCGATCCGGGAGGCGGCAAGGCCGGCGGAGGATTCTCCGGTGATGCCGGAGAGAGAATGGGAAGAGTGGCCGGAGGACTCAGATCCGTAGACGGGACAGCCGCCATTCATGGGAAAGATAGCTATACCGGAGGCTGAAGATCTTCTGCCTGCCGTAAATCCGGGCGCTGCAGGAAAAACAGGCGCCCATGCGGTTTGTATTTTGGTCTTCTGACAGTACTTTCTCTACGGTAACCGTGACGAGCTCCCCGGTTTTGTCACGGAATCGGAATCTTATGGGTGTGATCTTCCCGTCAGTATCCGTACAGGAGATCATCTGAACCGGAATGTCTACGCACAGTACGCTTTCCAAGGAAAACCTCCTTTCTGGAGTCTATGTCGGATCAATACGTCAGATTTATCATAGCACGCAGAACATATGTTTGTAAAATGGAAATATAAACCTTTACAAATTCATAAAATCTTAAGTTTTTTTTAAAAGAAAGTACGGGATTTTGCGGGGAGGGTGTGTTATCATTTTCATAGGCTACAGAAGGGAGAAAGTTATGCGAAGATGGATCATAACAGTGACCGCCGTGCTTTTAGGCGTATTATGCCTGTTTGCAGGCGGGGAAAAAGGGGTGGCGTATGCGGCGGACGAAGCCGCAGAGAATGCATTTTCCGGTGATGTGGGAATGCTCAGGCAGGATGGCGGTAATTATGTGATGCAGGTGACTGTGGAGAACAGGGGGGAGGATTTTACCGGAACGGTACAGGTAATCTTTGAAAACAGCAGTATGCGGGGGAACTGTGCCTACAACACGGAGATTACCCTGCCGGCCCAGGGCAGGAAGCAGTATACCCTTACGGTGACCGAGCGTGCGGTGGATACCGTAAGGGGTCTGTGCGCCCTCAATTTTTTGGATGAGGAGGGGGAAGTGGTTCAGTCCCTTACTCTGAGAAATGTTTTCGGCAATGCGGTGCAGGGAATTCCCGTGGGTGTCCTTTCTGATGATGAGTACGAGCTTACTTATCTGGATGCGGGAGGGGAGGATTTCAACATTCAGGGAATGAGCTATCCGCTGAAGCTGGTGGAATTGGACGACGGCAATCTGCAGGGGTATCTGGACGGATTATACTTTCTGATCATTGATCGGTTTAATGTTTCTTCCTTGAGTGAAGAAAATATTCAGGCGATCCAGGACTGGGTAAAGAACGGCGGATGGCTGCTCATCGGCACGGGTGCCTATGGGGAGCAGACCCTTTCCGGATTCGATGAGGACTTCCTGGATATCGAGGTAATAAGCGTCAGTGATCCCCCGGCAGAGAATCTTCTGACGGTCAACGCCGATAGATATGGCTATTACTATTATTATGTCATTGGGGCGGAAATTGATTTTGCGCAGATGGCAGTTGCGGAGCTGGATTACTACAGCCAGCAGGATTGCTATGAAAGTTCGGAGAATCCATTTGTCTGCAGTATCATCGGGGACGGAGCGGCGGCGGTATTTTTCTGTTCATTGGGAGAAAAGGAGCTGCAGAAGCTGGAGGATTATATGATCCTCTATATTTACAGTGAAATCGCCTATCAATCAGACAGCTACCATTCCATGGGGGGAAATTCGGATTTGGAATATGACGGACAGAGGGCGCTGGCATTTATTGACAGCCGGAATACGAATGTGGACTTCGGCTTTCTGAAGGTGCTGATCGGTATTTATGTGGTGCTGGTGGGACCTGTGCTGTATCTGATTCTGCGCAAATGCCGAAAAAAGGAATGGTATTGGGTGGGTGTGCCGGCGCTGGGACTGATCTTCATTGGCGCCGTATTTTTCCTGGGAAACGGAGCCAGGGTGAATGAGACCAAGGTGTATTCCGTCACAACGCAGCGGGCGGACAGCAATCAGGAGGATACCTATTTTCTGGCCTATCGTTCTGGGATCAAACCATGGAAGGTGCGTCTGGAAGACCGCTATGAAGTAGCCGGCCCGGGATGGAGCGGATATTGGTATAATAACAGAAACGGTTCCGGCGTCAATGACTACTACTATATGGTGGGCAATGACAGCGAAGGCCTTTCAGTGGGTATCAAACCGGTGGAGAATTTTGAGAGCGCATACCTCTATGCGGGAGGAAAAACCCAGGCAAAAGGAAGTCTCAGCGCCACAGGGCTGAGCTGGGAAAATGATGGAAGCTATTACGGGACTTTCCGGGGCGCCGTGACCAATTCCACCTCCTTTGATCTGGATTATATGGCGGTGTGGGCTGACTCCTACATTATGGTATTTGCGGATGTGAAGGCGGGGGAGACCCTGGAGCTGCAGCAGGCCCTCAAGGAAGGGAGATGCGTATATCAGAGTCCTGCAGACATGTACGGGGATCTGCTCTATAGTATGGTCTCTATTTATAGCAATTCGGTCGACAGCGGTTATGAACAGGATGATATGGCGGCGCTTTTTATCGGTCTGGGACTTGCGGATGAAGCCAGGCCCGCAGGTCAGGATAATGCGGTGATTGCAGGAGTGATCAGGGATTACGAAAAGGCTGTTGCGGACAAGTGCAGCGAGACCTCTTATGGATGTCTTTATTCTTATGCGGAGTGGAGGTAGAACAGAATGCTGCAAATAGATCATTTATATAAAAATTACGGCAAATTTCAGGCGGTCAATAATCTGACTCTCCATATTCCCCGGGGAGATCTGTTCGGATTTGTAGGGCCGAACGGTGCGGGCAAGACCACTACCATCCGCATGATATGCGGCTTGATGCTGCCGGATGCCGGCAGGATCTACATCAATGGTGTGGATGCGCTGACGCATCAGAGGGAGATCAGGAAGCAGATCGGGTATGTACCGGATTTCTTTGGGGTATATGACAATCTGAAGGTAAAGGAATATATGGATTTCTACGGTTCCATGTACCGCATGAATTCCCGGGATATTCAGCGGATTGCTGATGATCTCCTGGAGCTGGTGAATCTCTCTGACAAAAAGGAGGTTTTTGTGGATACGCTGTCCAGGGGGATGAAGCAGAGGCTGTGCGTGGCCAGAGCGCTGCTGCATAACCCGGCGCTGCTGGTATTGGATGAGCCGAATTCCGGACTGGATCCCAGGGCAAGGGTGGAAATGAAGGAGCTTTTGATGAATTTAAGGAGTATGGGAAAGACCATCGTGATCAGCTCCCATATTCTGTCCGAGCTGTCTGAAATGTGCAACAGCATCGGCATCATGGATCATGGCAGGCTGGTGGCTGCGGGCCGCATTGAGGATGTCATGGAGAGTGTCTTTGGCAGCAATCAGCTGATCATCACCCTGGATGAGGGGCGTGAAACGGCGCTGCGCATTGCCCATGAATTTACCGGAGTGAAGGTGGAGTCGGCGGGTGAACATGAGATCAGGCTGTCCCATACTATGACAAAGCAGCAGATCGCCAAGATGATCGCCGTTATGATTGACAATGATGTGGTAGTAACCGGGTTCCACAAGCAGGAGGGCAACCTGGAGACGCTGTTTATGCGCCTTACCGACAGCATGGAAGCCCAGGAAGGGGGAAAAGGATGATGTGGCTGAATCCCATCGTAAAGAAGGATGTGCGGGTACAGTCCCGCAGTATGAAGATCTGCTGGGGCGTTTTTGCCTATGAATTGATACTGGCGCTGGTTTTTTTTCTTGCCATGCTGATCATCCAGCAGCAGAACCGGTATTCCACAGGGAATATTTACAGCGCCCTGGTATGGCTCTATCCGGTTCTGGCCGTGACTCAGCTGGTGATTCTCGGCGTGGTAGTGCCGGTACGGACAGCTTCTTCCATATCCGGAGAGAAGGAGCGGCAAACCTTTGATATTATGATGACCACCGGTATGACACCCTTTTCCGTGATTATGGGCAAGGTGACCACCGCCATCGTGCAGAGTATGTTTTTCGTGGTGGCGAGTATGCCGATTATGGCACTCTGCTTTGTGATCGGCGGGATGTCCTGGAGTTATCTGTTCTTTTTTCTCGGGATTGCGCTGTTGGTATCCATTTTTTCAGCAAGCATTGGGATCCTGTGCTCCTCCCTGTGCAGGAAGAGCATCAGTGCGGTGATCATGTCCTATGGCTTCTACCTGATTTTCTTTCTGGGAACTGTGCTGCCCTGTATTCTGTATGAGATCCTGGCGGAAAGCATCAGATACTCGGCGAACGGCCTGACACAGCAGAACATCGCTCTGGGAAGGGATCTGTATCTGTTCCTGCTGCTGAATCCTGCTGTGTATCTGGCGGAATTCTTCACACAGATCATGGCGGGAGAGTCCGTGGTAAATTCCTTGGCCGATATCATGGGATCCACACAGAACACGGGACTGGTCAGCCATGTGGCGGTGGGGCACAGATGGATGATCCTCTCCACAATCCTGTTTCTGGCAATCTCCATGCTGTTTCTTTTTCTGGCTTCTAAGCGCATCAATCCCATGAAAAAAGGTGCGGGAAAGCGGGCAGCCAGGAATATGCCCCGGCAGGGAGTACAGCCAATGCCGCAGCAGCCGGAGAAATGAGAATAAACATCCGGGCATAGATTTTTCACGTTTCTATTTGGGGAATATCGCAAGCCCTGCTTGCGATAGGCATGGAGATTAGTATATGGATATCCGAAAATATCTGATAGAAGAGATCAGAAAATGTAGGCGCAGAATCAATCTGGCAAAGCTTTTGGATTATGGAACTGCATTTGCTGCAGCGGGCGGCGTCCTGGGTATAGGGTGCGAGCTGTTTTCCCTGGCCAGGCCCTTTTATGAGGCGCATCTGGCTGCCGGCATGTGCTTTGCCGTGGGTCTGCTGATGGGGATCGGTTATGCCATATACCGGCGGGCGAATATGAAGCAGGCCGCCGGGCTGCTGGACGGCTTCGGTCTGAAAGAGCGGATGCTCACCGCCTATGAGTGGATGGATAAACCGGAGGAGGAAACCGGAAATGAATTTGTGCGGCTGCAAAGACAGGATGCCTATGACTGCTACCGGCAGAACCGGGAGAAGATCAGAATCCCGATTCTTCCCAAGCGGCGGCATATCCTGGCCCTCCTTTTGTCTGTCACCGCCGTGATTGTCTTAGGGCTGATTCCGTCCCCGGTGCGGGAGCGGGCGGAACTTCTGCATCAGGTGCAGGAACAGGCCAAGGAGGAGCAGGAGCAGCTGGAAGAGCTGCTGGATGCTCTGGAGGGCGTGGATATGGACAGTCTGACCGAGGAGCAGAGACAGGCGCTGCAGGAGTTGACGGAGATGCTGCAGCGGTCCCGGGAGGAACTGGCAGGGGCGGATTCCTGGGAGAGTCTGGCTTCCGCTACGGAAAGGCTGGATTATAAATATGAGCAGGCCGGGCAAAGCCTGGAACAGCTTGCGGGGCAGCTGGAAGATCCGGCAGGAGCCGGGATCGCCACTGCGGAAGCGATAGCCAAAGCGGTGGCCAATCAGGATGGGCTGCAGACGGCATCTGCCGGAACCCCCAGTGGGGGCAACGGGAATGCCGGGAGCGGAGAGGGCTCCGGGACAGGAAATGACGCCGGCGGGGAAGATGATTCAGGGGACGGTAAAGGTACCGGTGAGAATGGAGATTCC
Source organism: uncultured Acetatifactor sp. (assembly GCA_944381545.1). GTDB lineage: Bacteria > Bacillota > Clostridia > Lachnospirales > Lachnospiraceae > Acetatifactor. The sequence continues at coordinate 10,515 of CALWLO010000078.1, forward strand.
CAGGGAGGAAAAAGCTCCGGGACGGGCAGCGGCTCCGGAGAAGGAAGCGGCTCCGGAGAAGGCAACGGATCCGGCCGGGGTACCGGAAGCAGCAATACGGCCCATGATTATGTCAGTATTCCCAATGCGGTTGGCGATGATCCTTCTCTGACCGGGGAAAAGACCGGCAATCAGGACTCGGAGTATTATCGTCAGCAGAATGGTCTTGCCTGGGAGGGCGAGCATGTGGACTATAATACGGTGATCGGCGAATACACGGACAACGCCTATGAGGGGCTGGCCAATGACAGATATCCAAGCGGCATGGAGTCGGTAATCCGGGATTATTTTGAGAAACTGAACCAATAAACGGAGGTTGAAAATGTCGGAGATAGAATTATTTCAGCAAAAAATCGCAGAATGTGAACAGGAGATCGGCAGGGGGATCATCGGTCAGCGGGAGATTATCCGTCAGGTGATGCTGGCCTTGCTTTCAGGGGGGAATGTGCTCCTGGAGGGTATGCCGGGACTGGGTAAGACCATGCTGGTGCGCACCGTCAGCCAGGTATTTCGTCTGTCCTTCAAGCGGATTCAGTTTACGCCGGATCTGATGCCCAGTGAT